>NZ_JBIWPN010000011.1:262648-290446 GCF_044768305.1 Kitasatospora sp. NPDC101155
CATCCCACACCCGCACCGAACCGTCGTCACCCGCGGAGGCGATCGACCCGCCGTCCGGTGTCCAGGCACACTCCCAGATCCAGCCGGTGTGACCGTCGAGCACCTGGCGCGGCGAGCCCGTCGTGACGTTCCAGATCCGGATGGAGCGGTCGAACCCCGCGGAAGCCAGCCAGCGGCCGTCGGGCGAGGCGGCACATGCGCGCACCGCGCTGGTGTGGCCCTCCAGCGTCCGGTCCAGATCAGGGTCCGGCAGGTCGGGGAGCGGCCAGAAAGGTGTCAGCCGCGGCCCTTGCAGCACGCGGGCCGCTCGACCGTGGAACTGTTCGGTCCGATCGGTGACGGGGATCCGGGACAGGAGGGTGTCCGCCAGCCCTGGCTGGAGCCGGCCCAGCAGAGGTGCCTGCTGCCCGACGACACGGTGCAGTTCCGCTGCGGCCGGTGCACCGGACAGGGCCAGGTCGCCGCCGACCGCGACCGGTCCGTCCCGTTCGATCCGGGCCAGCAGCCACCTCGGATCGCAGACCAGGTCGGTCAGTTCCGTCCGGGCGTCCGCCTCCGCCAGGTGGTACGCGAGGTTCCGCCACAGGTAGCCCGCCTCATCCGGCAACCGCCACCATGCGGTTCCGTCGTCCTCCGGCGCGCCGGGAGACGGCCGTGCCATCGCCCTGAGGGCGTCGATCAAGGTCCGGTTCCGCTCCGCCAGCCAGGCGGCCCCCTGCCGGTGCCGGAGATAGCCGCGCAGCACGTCGTGCAGCCTCAGCGCCGGGCCGTCCTCCCAGGTTCCCGACGCCAGGCACAGCGAGGTCAGTCGTGACCTCAGCCGATCGGTCGCCGCCTTGCCCAGTCCACCGGTCTCGGACCACAGCGCGGCGAGCACGTAGCCGGGAACGGCGATGTCCTCGGGGAAGATCGCCAGCTCGAAGTAACGCTCCCGCTCCTGCGGGTCCATGAGGTCCAGACTGGCCTGAAGGGTCGCTTCCACGGCCTGGTCCCGGCTCGACGCATCGCCTACGTCGAGCGCTGCGGGCCCTTCGGAAACCAGCCGGTCGAGCACCCAGGCACCTGCCTGCGCGACGGTGGCTCCCTGCCGCACGGACTCCGCCAATGCGGCGTTCACCAACGAGAGCAGTACGGGCCATCGCCCCGTCAGCTCCATCAGCCGGTCGACCGTCGGCTGCGGCAGACCGGGCAGACCCTGTGTCAACGCCTGAACAGCTTCGTCGTTCTCCATCGCATCGACCAGTATCGACGAGACGTAACGCGGAAGTACAGTGGCACTACGCGTGGTGACGATCCGTCGGCAGCGCGGGGCGCCGATGAGGAAGGGCGCGAGTTGCGCCGGGTGCCACACGTCGTCGATCACCAGGAGGGTGTCGGGCCGCTGACCGAGCAGGGCGCCGAGCCGAAATCCGGCCTGCTGCGGGTCAGGACTGGTGAACTCCTGGCCGGACAGTAGCCCGCAGACACCGTTGACCTTGGCCGCCAGGTCGGTGCCGGCCACTTTCTGACCGAGTGTCACCCACAGCAGGCCACCGGTGAATCGCTCGCGAACACTCTGATCAGTGAGGCACAAGTGAGCGACGAGCGTGGTCTTGCCGAAGCCGCCGGCGCCTTCCAAGGCCGTGGTGACGGCGACCGGACCACCATCGTCGGACAGCAGTGCGCCTCGGAGCGCCGCCTCGAGTGCGGGCCTCGGGACGACGGGCCCGGACGGCGGTGGCGCCATCCACAGCGGCGTGTCGAACGGCTGTACGCCCGCGTGAACGACGACCGTCTGGATGACGCCGGTGTTGGCGACGTTGATCCCGCCCAGGTTGTGCTGGCTGACGTCGCCGGTGGGAGTGGACGCTTCGGCACTCATACCGCCTCCCTCCCTACAGCCGGCCGGTCTCGACCGCGCCGACCACCCACGGGATGACCTCGTCGAGCATCTCCTCGAGGCCCACCCCGGCCGTGAAGCCGAGCATGTCGCGCGCCTTCGACACGTCGGGCACCCGCATCCGGACGTCGTGTTCGAAGGCCGAGTCGTTCACGACCTCGAACGGTACGCCGGGCCTCAGCTTCGACCAGATGAGTTCGGCGAGTTCGAGGACCGTCGTCGACTCGGCGGTCGAGAGGTTGAAGTCCTCGTTCGTCGCCGATTCGTGCTCCATCGCCATGACGATTCCGCGGGCCAGGTCGCCGCCGTAGGTGTAGTGCCGGACCTGTCTGCCGTCGCCCAGGATGTGCAGCGGGCTCTGGCCCTTGACGATCTTCTGCACGAGATCCGGCACGACGTGGGACATGGCCAGCTTGGTGTTGCCGGACAGGCTCGTGGCCTGGGCGAGCGCGCGGAGCTCGCCCACCCCGACGCAGTTGAACGGTCGGACGATGGTGTAGGGCAGGCCGTACTGGTCCCAGGCGGCCCGCGCGAAGTATTCGGTGGCCAACTTCTGGAACCCGTAGGAGGAGCCGGGCGGCGGGACCTTCAGCTGGTCCCCCTCGCGCGACGGCCAGTGGTCCGTGGACTCGAAGACCATGGACGACGAGATGTAGGTGACCTTGCGCAGCCGGCCGAACCGGTGGGCGCGGATCGCCGCGTCGCAGGTGCTCGCGATGATCCGTTCATTTGCGGCGAGCAGGTCGTAGGGATATGCGTGGAAGTAGGAGATGCCGCCGATCCGGGCCGCGCCGGCGATCAGGTGGTCCCGGCCGTCCAGCAACTCCTCGACCACGGCGGCGTCGGACGCATCGCCCTCGACCAGGCGGTACCGGGGGTGATGGTCGTAGGAGCGGCTGACCGGACCGTACTTGGAGTGGTCGTCGAGCCCGACCACATCGTGACCGTCGGCGAGGAGCTGTTGGACGAGATAACCGCCGATGAAGCCGGCGGCGCCGGTGACAAGGATTTTTGCCACTCTCAGCTACATCCTTCCGGTGAAGTCCCAGAGGCCCGCGGAATGTGGCGCGGACCATGTGCCGTGCACACGCAGACCCAGGCGATGCCCATGAGGATTCCACCGCTATGGGGCAGTTCGCCGGAGCTCGGATCGGAGCGCCTATGCGTCTGGTGCTATTTCGAGTTGTCCGAAAGCTTCTTCCAGCACTTCGCGGACCCGCCCGTCGCCGTCAGCATCGTGTTCTCCGCTGAAACCAAGGTGAGTCGAGAGGCGTCCTGGCGCGCGCCCAGCGGCACGTCGACCAGGTCTCCGACCACTTCAACCCCGTCACCGTTTCGCACGACGGCGCCGCAGAACACATTGCTGAACGATCGGCCCTGATCGTGGCTCAGGCCCATCCACCACAGCGTATGACCGACTTGACGGAGGTAATACGTGCCATGGTCATCCCCCGCCCACGTACCGGTGAGAGTTCCCCGGGCAATCGGTTCGATGATGTCGATCGAATACACCGGACCGAGCAGCACGGCCTCGTCACCGGACTGAGCCTCAGCGCGGTGTTCGAGTTCCCCTCGCTGCGCTGAGAGAAAACCGGAGAGTCGGACTTCTGTGCCCGGAGTGACCCTCCGACCGAGAATCCGGACGGATCCATCGGGCACCACGACGACGTCACCGTTGACCGGCTGTCCGTTGCTGAACAGCACACTGTTTCCGTCACGTTGCTTCCAGCCCGGCAGGAAGGCCGAACCGGTGAGACCCGGGATCCGGCACCGCAGCGGCTGATCGACGAGCCGGGCCGGCACCTCGGGCAGTCGGGACAGTGCACGGTCCGGTCTGATGGACAGAACGATGTCACCGTCGAGCACGGACGGTTCCGTCACGACCACGCCCTGAACAACCGCGGTCTCCGCATACACTCGGCCGCGCTTCGAGTCGGTGCGATCGAATTCGGCGACCCGTTCCGTCACATTGATCCGCGTCGGCATTTCGGCACGGCGCCACGACGTTCCGCCGAATCCGCCGACTTCGCTCACTGCCCGCAGCTCCGAGTCCGACGCGACCACCAAGTTGATGATGCCGTTCTGTGGCATTCCACCGCGCGGAGTATCGGCCCATTCGCCGACGACGATGTCGCCCACCATGCGGCCGCAGAACACATTGGCGAATCTCACACCGGGATGGAACTCATTGACGCCGAGTGGCGAGTCCGCACTTAGGCCGATCCACCAGATTTTCCCCAGATGATGGCGAATATAATAGATCGCCTTGTCATCTCCCAGCCAGAGACCGGTGAGGTTTCCGTTCACTGACACCCCCACGTCGCCACGGTACCCCTGCCGCGCCTTAAGGAAACGCTCGACTTTCCCGGCCGGAGGAGGAGGCGAGGGCACCGCCCCTTGCCGTGACCACGACCATGACTGTGGACGAGTGCCGACTGACCGTCAACCCCTCGTAGCCATAGAGTAGTTGTGTGATAGGGTCAACATCCGTCGAGTGGGGGCATCATGTCCGGCGAGCTGATCACCGAACTGGCATCGACCGGCGCACTGGCGCTGGTCAACGCCGTTGCGACCGACGCATGGCAAGGAGCCCGGGCCGGATTCATGCGGCTGCTCGGGCGGGGTGAGGCCGAGCGGGAACGCCTCGTGGCCACCCGGATCGACGAGGTCGCAACGCAACTGGAACAGGCCGGCGAGGACCACCAGGATCAGGTGCGGGGGGCACTGCTGCTCGTCTGGCGCACTCGGTTCGCCGACCTGTTGGAGGAACGCCCGGACGCGATCGGGGAGATGCGGGCCCTGGTCGCGCAGCTCCAGGCCGTGCTGCCGGACGCACCGTCGCAGGGCGGAGCGGCGGTCGGCACCGGATCGGCCTTCTCGGCCAACACCGGCGGGTTGAACATCACCAACACCGGCACGGTCGGAGATATCACCCTGCACGGCGACCTTCGTCGCCACGAAGCCTGAGCGATCCGGGACGACCGGCGCGCGGCCGCGTGCGCTGAGGCGGGTGCGGCGGCCGCGTCGGACTCCTGCGTGTCCGGCTGTGCCGCCTTGCCCAAGGAGTCCCACATCACCGGTGTCGGAGCCTCGAACACCGTGCCGCCGGCGCCCTTGTCGACGGCCGTCAGCGAGCCGTCGGCCGCCTGCTTGATGGTCAGGCCGTCACCCTGGAGCCCCAGTCGAAGCCGTTGGGGCTCCGGGCTCTTCGCGGCCTCCGGAGAGTGCACGACGACGATCTGGGTGAAGCCGGTGCGTGTCGCGGTCAGCCGCAGGTCCACGTCCGGCAGGATCGACCGGTACTCGGCCGTACTGTCCCGAACGACCGGCTTGGGCAACGGTTTTGGCCAACTGAGCTTCAACTCCCGCCCCGCCGACGCCATGCGCACCAGCGGCTGGCCACTGCCGCCTCCGGAGAACTCCACATCAGCCGTCACAGCCTTCGCTGCCACTGCGCCGCTGGGCAACTCGGTAAGGGACGGGTCGATATCCACCCAGCTCCCGTTCTTGCGCACCCACTGCGGCTGGACGTACGTCGTCGTCACCAGCCGCCCATCCGGCTGCGCCACCGTGTCACTGGATTCGGTCCGCTTCGCCCCGACCTCGACCGCCTTCCCCGTGCGCTTGGCGTCCGCGACCGCGAGCTCGTCAGGCCCTGCGGCAATCGTCGACCCCACCGGAGCCCGCCCATGCTCCGTACTGACAGCCCCCGCCGTCACCGCGGCGCTCGCCGGAGCAAACCCCACCCCGACCAGCGCCCCCGCGGCCAGCGTAGCGGCTATCCAGCCGCATACGGACCGCCCCCACCCTGCTCGTATCGCTCTCTCCCAGCCCCCATTCGACGAGCATTACCCAAATGCGATGACTGCGTATTTCTGAAAACTCGGGCAATCGTTGGCGGTAGATTAATGTCCGAACGGAAATCACATCTTCACTCCTTCGCCGATATCCGTTCATTTCGCCACCTGCAGGTGTGGTGCTCCCGGCGGCTATCGCGCGGCGAGGCCGTTGCCGCCCACACCGGCGTAGACGGTGTCGGCGACGTTGCGCGGGGACGACTCGGTGGTGCTGGTGAGCGCGGGCTCGTTGCCGTTCTGGTCGCGCATGTTGAGGCTGGTGGACCCGCCACCGTCGAGATTGATGGCGTCAACCAGGTTGAGGGCCTTGAGCAGTTGGGTGAGCTCGGTGCGGGTGGCGCCGCCGGACAGCGGGGCGGTGCTGCCGCGGTTGCCCTCGATGGTGACCAGGACCAGGTGGCCCCAGCCGTCGGTGCCGGCCGCGGTGCGCCAGGTAGGCGATTCGGTGTCGGGCGAGAGCTGGTAGACGACCGAGGCGTCCCGCAGCAGGACGTCGCCGCCGCCGGTGACGTACATGGCCGGGTCGATCGGCTGGTCGGTGGTGTCGGCCGGAGCCTGGCCGAACCAGGTGTCGGCCATGGTGTCGCCGAACCGGGCGTCGGTGATGACGGTGTGCAGGCCGAGCTGCTGGCCGTTGCAGGCGTTGTTCCAGCGCCAGGTGGCGCCGTCACCGATGTCCTGCAGGGCGCGGCCGCCGGACGGGATGGTGTGGCCGCCGCGCGGTGCGGTGGAGACGATGCCGCCGGGCGTGGCCGTGGGGCTGTAGCAGGCGGTGACCGCGCCGGCCGAGTCGAACAGCACCTCAACACCCGGGTCGGTGTCGGTGGGGGTGTTCGCGGGGAACCCGGGGACCGGGGTGGAGTCCGCACCCGGCCCCAGCGAGGTGTGCCAAGCGCGCAGGCCCACGCGCTCCCGCACCGGCCCCCATCCGCGCCGGCCACCGACGGGACGCACGGACGCCGGGTGACCGACCGGGGGTTGTCCTGGTCGTCGTGTGCCGACTCCGGTCGTCAGGCGACACCCGAACCGGATGGACGAGGATCTTCGCGGTCCGGGTGTTCGCGCAGGCGTACGGCGAGCACCGCGATGTCGTCGTCGAGTCCTCCGTTGCTGTGGTTGCGGAGGTCCTGGTGAAGCCTGTCGAGAAGCTCGCGGAGCGTGGCTGGGGTCTGCCGCCGCATCCAGTCCGGCAGCGGGAAGAACGCTCCGGTGCGGTTGCGGGTCTCGACCACACCGTCTGTGTAGAGAAGCAGCAGGTCGCCGGGGGTGAAACGGACGGATTCGACGCTGTAGTTTTCGCCGATCAGCTCCGCGAGGTTGAGAAGCGGCGAGGGAGCCGTGGGCCGCAGGATGTCCAGCTGTCCGGCGTGCAGGAGCAGCGGCGGGGGATGCCCGCAGTTGAGAAGTCTGATGCGGCCGCCGTTGTTCGGGATCTCGGCGAGAATGGCGGTGGCGAAGCTCTCCGACGCGTCCTGGGTGGGGAACGCAAGGCTGTGTCGGATACTGCTGGTCTCCAGGCGCCGGGCGACGTCGCGCAGGTCCGGCTCGTCGTAGGCAGCCTCCCTGAAGGAGTTGACCACCGCCGCCGCCGCCCCGACCGCCGCCAGGCCCTTGCCTCGCACATCGCCGATGAGCAGTCGAACCCCGTACGGTGTGTCGACGGCTTCGTAGAAGTCGCCGCCGATGCGGGCCTGCGCCGCCGCCGCGAGATACAGCGACTCGATCTCGATGCACCCGACGGAGCGCGGCAAAGGACGCATGACCACTTCCTGCGCCGCGTCGGCGACGAGTCTGACGTGGCTGAGGGTCTTCTCCCGCTGGAGCCGGATGTGGCTCGCGTACGCGGCCGCAACGGTGACGGCAAAGATCGCCGCCACCGTGTACCACGTCCCCAGGTCCGGATAGACGAGGCCGAGGCCGATCATGATCAGAAGGCAGAGCATCCCCAGCAGGACGGTGGGAAGCACGGGCCACATGGACGCGGCTAGGGCTGGCGCGGCGGTCAGGATACGGCTGAAGGCGACTTTCCTGGGTGTGGCGAACGCCAGGCCAGCGACGACGATGGTCAGAATCAGCGGCGCCAGCAGAGCTGGCTCCCACCGGCCGTTGGGAGGACGGCGACGCCGCAGCCGATCACTGATGATCACACTCCATATTTTATCGAGACCAATCGCCACAACCAGCCGCCGACTCTGGCGCTGGACATCGGTCGACCCCGTTACGCCGGTCCCCGCACTTCAGAAGCCGTTGTCGACCAGGTAGAGGATCGAAGCCAAGCGTCCGAGGCCTACCCCGCCGTCGTTAGTTTTCGAACACACGGGCTGGCCGGTCGTCGGTCCGAACGCATGGGGGGGCATGCATGGCAGATCCTGACGCGGGGGGCTCCGAGCCGCCGCTGCTGTTGCTGGGCATCGGCGATCAGGGGCAGGGCCGCGCGATCCTGTCCTGGGGCGACCCGGACAAGGCCAAGAACGTCTCGTCGTTGGTGCCCGGGCTGAACAGCACTCTGGCAGGCGTCGGAGCGGGCAACGCCTCCACGGCGAAGCGCATCTACCAGTCAGCCACGACCGCTGCGACGGCCAACGGTGACGTGCCCCCGAGCGTCGCGTCCGTGTTCTGGCTGGGGTACGACGCCCCGCAGCTGGAGGGCACCGGCTCCTCGGTGCTCATGCAGGACCGGGCGGAGGAGGGCGGAGCCGCGTACAACAAGTTCCTCCACGGACTCCGGGCCACCCACGAGGGCGCGCCGGCACACATGACCGCGCAGGGGCACAGCTACGGCTCCCTGGTGGTCGGGAAAGCGACCCAGCAGCCCGGTGGCCTGCCCGTCGACGACATCGTCCTGGTCGGCAGCCCGGGTGTCGGGGTGGACAAGGCATCGCAGCTCGGGATCGGTGCGGATCACGTGTACGTCGGCACGGCCAAGCACGACCCCGTCGCGATGGCGCCCGCGCCCGGGATGTTCGTTCCCGGTTGGGCCGCGTACGAGGCGATCACGAATCCCGACGGGTTGTGGCACGGCACGGACCCGGCGAGCCAGAGCTTCGGCGCGCAGCGCTTCTCGGTGGCGGACGGGACCATTACCGACTCCCACGACAACTACTTCGGGAAGCACGACAAGGGCGGCGACTCGCTCCCCAACATCGGGAAGATCGTGAGCGGCCACGGGAACACGATCACCAGGGAGGACCCGAGGTGAGAGCCAAGGTATGGCGCGTGACCGTGCCGGCGGTACTGCTGGCGCTCCTGATCGGCTGGTACGCCTGGCCGGAGCCCGAGAAACCCACCGTGCCGGTCGACCAGGCACAGCGCCGGATCGAAGCCGAGCTCGCCGACGTCGCGGGGGCCTTCCACCCGGGACTCCAGTGGACCGAAGTGAGGTACTACAGCCTGGCCGACACCACTGGGTTCTGCGGTACCCAGGGATGCAAGAAGACCGGCCGCGCGGAACTGCTGGCCGAGCAATGGGGCCGGGTCCGGATCGGGCCGGGGAAGCAGAATGAGCGACTCGACGAGGTGCAGAAACTCTGGACCGCGAAGGGGTACGTGGTTCGACGTGAGCAGCGGCTGCTGGAGGTGAAGGATTCGCAGCAGCACCTCCAGTTCCTGATGGGCGCGGACGGCTGCGCCGAGCTGCATGTCTCCGTGGTCGATGTCGCCGACTCCACCGAGCCCGACGGCTCGGGCGGATTCGCGCAGGGGCCACCGGAGTCCATCAAGGCGGAGTGCGCGACGGTCGACGACCCCTACTGGTCGCACTGACACCGGGAGCCCGCCCGGCCCGGCTTCCTCGGGCCGGGCGGGCTCGGCGATTCGTCTCACCGGTCCCCGCCACGGGCGTCGCAACCACTGACTAGCCCCGCGCTTCGCACATGGGGTTTTAGGTCTCCAGCCAGCGGGGTCGGGTTGATGCCGAGAAGTTCGAGCAGGTGTGCTTGGACTCCTCGGTTGATGAGGCACCCCACCGGGGTACCGGTCGCATCACCAGTTCATCCGAACTCGTCATGTGCGAAGAGCCGGACCAGCCCGCAGACGAGCTGCGTGGTTCGACGCGGAAGTCGAACGCGACGGTCCCGGGGGTCGACGGCCGTCACACCGCCGTCGACAGTGAGCACCGCCCCGTTGACGAAGGACGCGGCGGGCGAGAGCAGCCAGGCGATGGCCTCCGCGACCTCGTGCGGCTCGCCGGGGCGGCGCGCGGGAACAGTTGCAGGCAGATCCACAGCGGCCGGTTGTCGCCGCGCTGGCGTTTCGAAACAGCGCCTTGCTGCTTCGGGCGGTTCATGTCAATCATGAGTGCAGTTTTGAGCATGGGGCCCTTCGGCTCGGGCTCTGCCTCGAGCCGCTGCGCAGGAACGCTCAAGCAGGGCTGTTCGGGAGGGGGCGCTCGGGTGGGATCGCTCAGGCGGGAACGACCGAACCGCGCGACACCGGCGGCCGGCTCCGCCCGGACGGAGCGACGGCGCGGTGCGCGCGGTTCGGGTACCTCATTTACCTCGGGTACTTCGGGTGGCGCCGCAGAGGCGTCGGGTCAGCCGGCGCTGCCCGCCGAAGCGGCGATCACCGAGAAGACGTACAGGATCGCGGGCAGCGCCCCGAGGAGCGTGACCACCACGGCCAGCACGGCCACCGGCCGCCGCGTCCCCCGCAGCATCCACACGAGGGAGCCCACCAGGGCGAAGAAGGCCAGGGCGACGACCCCGGCCGTGAGCAGAGCGGACGTCTGAACTTGCATGCTGTTCGGTCCTTTTGAGTGTGACGTGTCCAGTCCGATTCGTTGCACGTCGCACGGCGGACGGAGCGGAATCCGCGAACCCCTTGGTAGGAGGGGTGAACCGTCCGTTCGTACGACGAGGCTGACGCTAGCTCAGATCAAGACGCCCGCAACAGTGTTGGGGGAAGCACGAGAAGGCGAGATCCCTCGGGCTACCACCCCCGAGGGCTCCCACCTGCAACGGACGTCGGACTGGACGAGTCACACGACGTCTGCGTCCAGTATCCCCGCAAGGGCTAAACAGGAGCGAAACGGCCACTCTGCCAGAGCACTTAACGACTGCTGAGTGCTCTGTTAATGTGCCCGGGTGGCGACAGACCTTCAGTTCCTCCTGCTGGGACCGGTGAGCGCCCGCCGGGCCGGCACCCCGATCAGCCTCGGACCGCCGCAGCGCCGCGCCCTGCTGGCGTTGCTGCTCCTCGCCCGCTCGCAGGCCGTCCCGGTCGCCGTGATCCGCGACCGGCTCTGGCCCGCGGGGGCGCCCGCCACCGCCATCGACGCCATCCAGGTGCACGTCCACCACCTGCGCCGCCGGCTCGGGGAACACACCCCGGCCGGCGCCCCGGCGACGGAACTGGCCGGCTACCCGGGCTACTCCCGCGAACAGGCCAGCTACGCCCTGCACATCGACGCCGAGGCGGTCGACGCCCTCGTCTTCCAACGGCGGGCCGACCGGGGGCGGGAGCTGGAGGACAAGGGCGACTACAAGGGCGCCCTGGAGATGTGCATCACCGCCCAGTCCCGCTGGCGCGGCGAACCGCTGGCCGACCTGGAACCCACCCCCTACGTACGGGCGATCCGCCAGGGGCTGGTCGACCTCTGCCAGGACGTCCGCACCAGGGCGGCCCGGGTCCGGATGAGGACCGGCGCGGTCTCCGACGCCGTCGTCGACCTTCAGCAGCTCAACCTCGAACACCCCGGCAACGACGTCATCGTGGTGCTGCTCTCCACCGCACTCTTCCTGACCGGCTCCCGCCGCCGAGCCCTCGCCCTCCTCGACGAGGAACTGGCGCGCTGGGAGCAGCAGTACGCGCGAGTACCGGAACAGCTGCGGCGGCAACGCGAACTGGTCCTCTCCGGCGCACTGGAGGAACAGTGGTGACGGTCGACGCCCGGCTGCTCGGGCCCGTGACCCTGACCGTCGACGGCGCACCCGTCAAGATTCGCGGCGCCAGCGGGCGCGCCCTGCTCGCCGCCCTGCTGCTCGCACCCGGGCGACCCGTCGGGCTCGAACAGCTCGTCCTGGACATCTGGGGAGACGGGGCCGCGCTGAACGCCCGGGCACAACTGCACACCGTGGTGAGCCGGCTGCGCGCCGAACTGCGCGCGGCCGGAGCCACGTTCACCGTCACCCGGCACGCGGGCTCGGAGAGCTACGCACTCGACATCAACCCCACCGACTTGGACCTCACCCGGTTCCGGGCGCACCTGGCCCGGGCTCGCGAAGCCCTCGCCGAAGGACGGCCCGGGCAGGCCTCCACCCTGCTCCAACGCGCCCTGGACTGCTGGAGCGGACCGGCCCTGACCGGCGTCCGGGCACACGGGCGACTGGAGACCGAACGGCGCCGGCTGGAGGAACTCCGCCTGGAGGCACTGGCCCTGCGCAACGACGCCGACCTGCGGGACGGCCGGGCCGAGACGGTGCTGCCCGAACTGCGGGCGCTGGTGGCCGCGTTCCCCGAGGACCAGCGGTTCCGCGGCCAGCTGGAGGAGGCCCTGGAGCGCTCGGGCCGGGCGGTCGAGGCCTGGCGGCTCCGGCGGGACGGGAGCGATGGCGGGCAGGCGGCGGTGGCCGTGGCGGCTGTGGTGGCCGAGCAGAAGACCAAGCAGCCGTCCACCGAGGAGGAGCCCCGGATCTCGCTGCTCGGCCCGGTGCAGGCCTGGCTGGGCGGCAACCCGGTCCCGCTCGGCTCGCCCCAGCAGCAGGCCGTGCTCGCGATCCTGGCCGCGCAGCTCGGCCAGCCGGTCACGACCGAAGAACTCGTCGAGGGCCTCTGGGGGTACCACCCGCCGGCGCAGGCCGTCGCCGCGCTGCGGACGTACGTGTCACGGCTCAGGGCGGTCCTGGAACCCCAACGGGAGGTGCGCCGGCCGGCGAGCCGGCTCGTCAGCGTGAGCGACGGCTACGCGCTGCGCCTGCCACGGCAGAGCGTCGACCTGCACGTCTTCGAGGACGGACTCGCCGAAGCCAGGGCGGCCCGGACAGCGGGGGACCACGCCGAGGCCGTCCGGGCGGTCACCGCGGCGCTGGGCCTCTGGGAGGGCGGCGTCCGGCCCTTCGTGAGCCTGCCCGGGCCCAGGATCGACGCGCTGCGGCTCAGGCTGGTGGAGAGCTGGGTCGCCGGGCAGGAGCTCCGCTTCGAGTCCCGACTGGCCCTGGGCTCCGGTGCCGAGCTCGTCGCCGAGCTGACCGGGCTGACCCGCGAACACCCCCTGCGCGAGCGGCTGCGCGAGCTGTTGATGGTCGCCCTCTACCGGGCCGGCCGCCAGGCCGAAGCACTCCGCGTCTACGCCGACACCCGGAAGCTGCTGATCGAGGAACTCGGCGTCGAGCCGGGTACGGGGCTCGCGTCCGTGCATGCCCGCATCCTCTCGGCCGACCCTTCACTCCTCCACCCGGTGCCGAGCCCCCACCGCTCGGAGCCACCAGCCCCTCCGGCCCTGCCCGCACCGGCACAACTCCCGCCGAGTGTCGCGGACTTCACCGGACGGGCGCAGCTGGCCAGTGAGCTGAGCAGGGCCTTGCTCGAAGGAGCTGCCGAGCCGGTGGTCCAGGTGCACGTGCTGTGCGGGATCGGCGGGGTGGGGAAGAGCACGTTGGCGGTGCACGCCGCCCACGCCGTCCGGGCCGAGTTCCCGGACGGTCAGCTGTTCGCCGATCTGCGGGGCGCGGGTGGGACGCCGGCCGATCCGACGACCGTGCTGGGTGACTTCCTGTACGCGCTGGGCGTGGTCGAGGCACCGGACCCGTTCGAGCAGCGCGTCGCGCTCTACCGTTCCCTGATGGCCGGCCGGCGGATGCTCATCGTGCTGGACAACGCCTGGGACGCGAACCAGGTGCGTCCGCTCATCCCCGGAGCGTCCGGCAGCGCGGTGCTGGTCACCAGCCGCTCACGGCTGTCCGCGCTGGCCGGGGCGTCCATCTCGGACGTGGAGGAGTTGACCCCGGAGGAGGCTCTGGCGCTGTTCTCCACCATCGTCGGCTCAGCCAGGGTCGCCGCCGAGCCGGAAGCCGCCTTTTCGGTGGTCATCGCCTGCGGACTCCTGCCGCTCGCGGTGCGGATCGCCGCCACCCGGCTGGCGGCCCGGCCGCGCTGGAGCGTCAGCGACCTGGCTCGGCGGCTGGCCGACCAGCGGCGTCGGCTCGATGAGTTGAGGCTGGGGAACCTGGCGGTGGAGACTACGATCGGGCTTGGCTACGACCAACTGTCACGGGAGGAGGCGCGGGCCTTCCGCCTGCTCTCCCTCGTTGACTCGTCCGATCTGCCGCTGTTCGCGGCCGCAGCTCTGCTGGACCTGCCGGAGGAGGCCGTCGAGGCCCTGGCCGAGAGCCTGGTCGAGGCGAACCTGTTGGACAGCCACACCCCCGGGCGCTACCGCTACCACGACCTGCTCCGGCTCTACGCCCAGCACCGGAACGAGCTCGTCGACGACACCGACGAACGGAACGCCGCGCTGCGCCGACTGATCGACGTCCTGCTCGCCACCGCGCGCAAGGCGGTGCGGGAACTCGGGCTGGGCGACGAACTGCCCGATCCGCTCTACGATCTTCCCGTCTCCCCGCTCGCCCTGACCGGCGGGAGCCAGGGCCTCCGGGACTGGCTCACCTCCGAGCGGTACCTGATCCTCGCTGCCGTCGACGCCGCCTGCAGCGGGAGCGGTCCGGTGGGCCCGGCGGTGGAGCTCGTCGTCACGCTGGGTGAGTTGCTACCGGACTGGGGCTCGATGCAGCACTTGACGGACCTCCTCCAGCGGGCGGCGCAGTACCAGCGCGGGTCGGCTCTGCTGGCCAGGACCCGTTACCTCCAGGGCGACTTGCACGCCCAGGCGGGGGACTTCGGGGAAGCCGAGGTGGCGTACCGGGAGAGCCTCGGACACCTCGGGCCGCAGGACGGGACACGGCTCCGAGCGATCGTGTCTTTCCGGCTCGCCAATGTGCTCAGCATGACCGATCGGACCGGTGACGCCCTACCGCTCTACGAGAAGGCCCTGGAGATCAGCCGGAGCAGGGGAGCGGTGGCGATCGAGACCCGGATCCTGGCGAACATGGCCACGGCCTACGCGGTGTCCGGGCAGCCCGAGGCAGGACTGCGAGCAGCACGGGGCGCGGTCGAGGCGGCCAGGGCTACGGACAGTGCGGTCGCGCTCGCGCATGCGCTCCACCAACTCGGCGTCACGCTCGGCAGGACCGGAGCACCTGGCGAGGCCGTCGACTGCCTGCGCGAGGCGCTGACTCTGTACCGCTCCGAAGAAATGAGGCTCTGGGAGAGCTACACCCTCGCCCGCCTCGCCGCCGCCCTGCTAGCCGCGAACCGGGCTTCGGAGGCCGCCGAAACCGCCACCGAGTCACTCGCCATCGGAGAGGAACTGGAAGCCGCCTACTCCCAGGCCCTCGCCAACGCCGCCCTCGGCGAGGCCCTGCTGCGCCTTGACCATCCGGCGGCCGGCCTGGACCGGCTCCAGGAGGCGCACGCCGTCTTCACCCGCCTCGGCGTGCCAGAGGCGGGCACGGTGCGCGAGCTCACGCAGCGTGCTCAGGGTCTGTGACTGGGCCGTACGCCGGCCCGGTTCCCTCGTCCTGCCACGGAGCCCACACCCCTGGGCCGGATCAGGCGCCGGGCCAGGAGAAGGAGAGGTACCAGGGGCGCTTGAGGGGTGGCAGGCGGTCGGCGAAGTAGGCGGAGACCTGGGCGAGCTGTGACGAATCGTCAGTCAAGGCCACTGAAGATCGGTGCGGAGGACAGCTAGAGATGTCGTCATCGGAGACCCGGGCCCGCTTTCCTGGATCACGCGTCCCCCTCGTTCATCCGCGCCGCTGCCGATGCGGTTAGAAGCGATCCGCAAACCCGTCGCGGGGCTTGGGGTCAGCACGAGTGTTCGTGGGTTCCCGATTCGGGTGATCTCGGTGTTGTCGCCGCATGAAGACAGGGCCCCTGTGCAGCTTGGAGGTTGTCGAGACCGAAAAGCTGCGGGGAGGCCCTGTTGCCGCTTTTGTACGCCGTCGCCGCGGTCGGCGGCAACTCCGTTCCCCCAGGGTGTGACTGCTTCGCACACCGGTACGGCAACGCGGGCGACCACGGCGAGCGTGTTCGACGCTACAACAGCGACATGACCGACGCCGAGTGGGCGGCGGTGCGGGGCCTGCTGCCGGTGCCGGCGTGGATGAGCGGCCGGGGCGGGCGGCCGGAGGGCTACTGCCACCGTCAGCTACTCGACGCGATCCGCTACCTCGTCGTCGTCGCCGCCGGGGTAGTCGAACAGGCCGCGGCGTTTCTCCTCGCGGAGATCTTTCATGACCTGCGTGACGTGGTTCAGCTGTTCGGTCCTGCTGGACGTCCT
Source organism: Kitasatospora sp. NPDC101155 (assembly GCF_044768305.1). NCBI lineage: Bacteria > Bacillati > Actinomycetota > Actinomycetes > Kitasatosporales > Streptomycetaceae > Kitasatospora > Kitasatospora sp. NPDC101155. Next base: position 278,718 of record NZ_JBIWPN010000011.1, read on the forward strand.
CCTCGCCATCGGCGAGCCGCCCCGCCCGGTGGGCCACCGCTGCGAACGGTGGTCCCGTGCAAGCGCGTTGGCCGGGTAGGACGAGCTGGACGAGTTGGACGGGCCGACCGGCCGGTCACCAGCCGTCGGTGAGCCGGAAGGCGTGGGAGAAGGAGGCTCCGCCCGTGTTCATCCATTCGTCGAGGACGCCGTAGGTGTCGTTGCGGGCGATGAGGTCGGCGCGGCCGGTGTCCCGGAAGGTCCCGGCGACCGTCTGCGAGAACGGACCCCAGCCGTCGGTGACGAGCACGCGACCGGCGAAGGTACCGTCCCCGTTGCCGGGCCACATGTACAGGTTGCCCGTCGCGTCCTCCCGCGCCATCAGGTCCGCGTGACCGCTCCCCCGGAAGTCACCGGCGACCGTCTGCGAGAACGGACCCCAGCCGGCCGTCAGGTCGGCCCTGGCCGTGAAGGACCCGTCTCCCAGCCCCGCCCACTCGTACAGGTGCCCGTCCGAGTCGTCGCGGGCGACGAGGTCGCCGATGCCCTTGCCGTGGAAGGCTCCGGCCGTCGTCTGGGAGAAGGTGTGGGAGGGGCTGGTCGGGGCGGGCCGCGGGGCGAGGACCTCGGCCAGGGCCGTGTTCCCGTTGGCGGCGGCGACACCACGGTCGTCCCGAAGGACAGCCCGCTGTCCGGACCGTCGACCTACACGGCGGCGGACGTCGTCGAGGTGCTGCGGCAGATCATGGTGACGTACCAGCCGACCGTGCTCCGGGCCCAGGACGAACTCCCGGACACCCGCTACAGGGGCGACCACTCGGACCACATCTCCGCCGCGAAGTTCGCCGGCATGGCGGCGAGCCAGTACGGCGGCTCGCTGATCCAGGTGAACTACCGGGACTACAACATCGGCGACTCCCCGGTGAACCTCGACCCGGCGACGGTCGGCACCAAGGGCGTGTTCGTCTCCGAGTACGCCAGCCACGACCACTCGGGGAACTACGAGACCGCCTGGTTCTCCCGAATGTACTACCGCTGGTCGCGCGGCACCTGCTGGGCCGGGCTGAACCAGGACGGCCGGCCGCAGGTCTTCGTCGTCCGGGCGGGCTCCCTCTACACGTACTGGCGCCAGGGGGACGGCAGTTGGGGCGGCCCGGCACGGTTCGCCGACCCGGGCGGGAGGCTGGCGCCGGGCATAGCCGTCGGCACCAACGCCGACGGCCGGATGGAGGCCTTCGCCCGCCGACTGACCGACCACCACATCGTCTCCGTCCCGCAGACCACGCCCAACGGCGTGTGGCGGGACAGCTGGGCCGACCTCGGCAACCCCAACGCCGGGCTCAACAACGCGGACCAGGTCGGCGTGCCCGCGGTGGTCGCCTCCCAGGACGGCCGGCTGGAGCTCTTCGTCAAGAACGGCGGCGGCGGCCTCAGCGCGATCCGGCAGACCAGCCCGAACGGCGCCTGGACGACCACCTGGGAGGACCTGCACGGCACCGACATCCAGGACCCGGTCACCGCGATCCGCAACGGCGTCGGGAGGATCGAGGTGTTCGCCAGCACCCGCGACGGGGTCGTCAACTGGTGGCAGACCACTCCGAACGGCGCCATCAACGGCCCGGGCCCGATCCCGAACTCCCGGCCGGCCAGCCCGCCCAAGGCCGCGCTCGACCAGGACGGCCGCATCGAACTCGCCTACCGCGAGGCCGACACCGGCGCGATGCTGGTCAGCTACCAGACCCAGCCCGGCGGACCGTGGAGCCAGTCCCCGGCCAACCTCGGCGGCCACAAGGGCGTGGGCGAGCCGGCGATGGCCAACCTCGGCGGACAGGTCGTCCTGTTCGAGCGCAACGGCGGCGGCGGCGTGAGCACCACCGCCCAGACCGCCCCGAACGCCGGCTACGGCGCCTGGCAGGACCTCGGCGGCACCGTCCTGGACTACCCGACCGCGCTCGTCGACGGCGGCGGTGTCCTGTACGTGTTCGCCATCGGCACGGACGGCCGCGTCTACTACCGCACGGGCACGACGCCCACCAACCTCGGCGGCTGGCAGGGCATGCCCCTGTGACCGCCGGTCCCGTCGGCCGGTCGGGCACCCTCCCGACCGGCCGACGGGCCGGGCCCGTGGGAGCGCCGGTGGGAGCGCTCTCACTCCGTGTAGGATGGCCACTCCCGAGAGTGAGCCACACCGGAGTGTGATCATGCCCCGAACTGACAGCCCGGGCCCCGGAAGCGCCCGGTCTGCCGCGCGACCGACGGTGGAGGACGTGGCCGCCCGCGCGGGAGTCAGCCGGGGAACGGTGTCCCGGGTCATCAACGGTTCGCCCAAGGTGAGCGCCAGGGCGAGGGAGGCCGTGGAGCACGCCGTCGCCGAACTCGGCTACGTGCCCAACCAGGCGGCACGGTCCCTGGTGACCTCGCGCACCGACGTCGTCGCCCTGGTCGTCCCGGAGAGCCTGGCGCGGCTGAGGTCGGAGCCGTACTTCGCGGACGTCATCACCGGGATCTCCGACGAACTCGCGTCGACCGACCTTCAGTTGCTGCTGACCCTGGTCCGCAACGAGGACGAGCGCGAGCGTCTGACGCGCTATCTCACCGCGCGTCGGGTCGACGGGGTGCTCCTGGTCTCGGTGCGCCAGGACGACCTGTTGCCCGACCTGCTCGAACAGCTCGGGATGCCGGCCGTGCTGGGCGGTCGCCGGTCCGAGCGCGAATCGCTGAGCTACGTCCACGCCGACAACGCCGGCGGGGCCCGGGCGGCCGTCCGGCACCTGGCCGGGCGCGGCCGCACCAGAGTGGCCACCATCACGGGGCCGCTCGCCATGGAGGCGGCCGGGGCACGCCTGGCGGGGTACCGGGAGGCGCTCACGGAGGCCGGCCTCGCCCCGGAGGACGCGCTCGTCGCCCACGGCGACTTCACCGAGGCGGGCGGCTACGCGGCGATGTGCGAGCTCCTGGCCGAAATGCCCACCCTCGATGCCGTGTTCTGCGCCTCCGACCTGATGGCCGTGGGCGCGTTCCGGGCGCTGCGCGAGGCCGGGCGGCGCGTGCCGGGAGACGTGGCCGTCGTCGGCTTCGACGACTCCGTCATCGCCCGTAGCACCGAGCCGCCCCTCACCAGTGTTCGCCAACCGGCCGAGGCGATGGGGCGGTTGATGGTTCAGCTGCTGCTCGAGGAGATCGCCGAACCCGGGCGGCCGCGTCGCCAGGTGATCCTTCCGACCGAACTGACGGTCCGCGCCTCGGCCTGACGGCCTCGGACGGCTTCGAACTGAGAGGCCGTCACGTCCCGTTGTTCCGTTATGAGCCACTGACGCGTGTCGCGGCTGACCTGGGCATGAGGTGCTGCTACGCTCCCGACGCGTGTGGGAGCGCTCCCACACGCCAAGATTCTGGGGGGTGACGTGTCGAAGGCACAACAAGGGGATTCGGCATTCGGGGGCATGCTGAGGACGCTTCGTCGTGAAGTGGGATTCACGCATGAGGAACTCGCCCGGCGTTCCAAGGTCAGTGTGAGGACGATCAGCGACATCGAGCGGGGCCGGGTGCGCCGACCGCAGCGCCGCTCCGTCCAGCAGCTGGCGGAGGCGCTCGGCCTGGGGACCTCGCGATTGGAATGGTTTCTCCGTGCCGCGCGAGCCGTTCCCGGCAGCGGGCTCGATCAGCCGGACGGGAGCCGTCACGAGACGCCGGCCGCCGGGGAGGTGGACGAACAGCCGTCCGCGGTGGTCGTGATGGTCCTGCCGTTGACCGCGATCGGCGAGAGCGGTCCGTGCTGTCGGCGCCGCCGACGCTGTCCGCAACCCCGCCCGGCCGGGCCCCGACACCTGCGCCGGGCCGGTTGACGGCCGTCACGTGCGGCGGGCAGGCTCCGACGGCCACACGTCCGCCACGAGGACGCCGAACGCGTACGCCCGCCCCACCAGCGCCGTCCGGTTGGCGACGTGCCACTCGGATGTGACCGGGTCCGGCTCCAGGGTGCGGCCGCCGCCGGCACGGTCGACGATCCGGTAGCCGTACGGCGGCTGCCCGCCCGCCCACCGGTCCGTCTTGCGCAGGTGCTTGTGGGCGGCGCTGACCCTGGCCTTGATCCGCTTGAGCTCCATCTCCGCGAAGATCGACGCCGCTGATCGGCCGGGAGCAGGTCCTCGCCCAACTGAGCCCGCAGGTCGATCGCATCCTTGAAGTCGGCCTTGAGCGTCTCGGCGGCATCGCCAGCAGGCTGGTAGCCACCTTCGACGAGTTCGATCCGAGCGGGCAGTCCTCTGCGGAGCCCGGCGAGCCGATCCCGAGGATCCGACGGCACCTGTGCGTTCGCGGTGGTGGTGTTGCCGGCCGTGCCGGCGCTGCCCGCGTCTGCGGCGCCCGCCCGCGGCGCTGCCGGGCTTCGTGGTCCGGGCGAGGTCCGGCGGGAACAGGTCGTCGACGCGGAGGTGATCCGCACCCGACGGCAGCGTTGTCGCCTAAGAGGCAGCGCAGGTAGGCACGGTGGTGGCACCCCGACAGAAACCGGCGCAGCACCTTGCGGTCATGGACTTGCGACGCTCTGTGATCACTGGACTGCTTCGCTACCGCGAGCGGCTGCGGTAACGGAAGGGCGAAGATCGCCCGAGGCTCGACCACCTCCCGCTACGCTCCGCAGCATGGGCGGAATAGACATGGTCAACGGCGTCGCCGGTGCCGTGATCGGGATGCTGTTCGCAGTGCTGTTCCAACAGCCCCTTCAGAACTCATGGTTCAGGGTGCGCAGACGCTGGTTCGGTGCGGTTCGAAGCCTTCGGTTCCGGGAGGAGCCCAGTCCCTCGTGGACGACCTTCTCGCTGGGCCCACTACGCACACCGGCACTGATCGTCGAGGGAGACGGCGAAACACCCATTCCTGCCGAGGGCGTGCACATCCAGGTACTCGACGACGAGATCAAGCTTCCCGCAGAGATCGCGCACTGGTGGGACGAGATCGAGGCCGAAAGCGTCCGGCTCCGGGCGGAGGGACGAACGCCGGTCTGGAACGGTCTCCGGTACGCGGTCGAGTCGTTCGACATCTCCCGGACACCCGTCGACGAGCAACCGGAAGTCCGCCTGCGGCTGCGGCCCACGGACTACTACACCTTCCTCGCCGCCCAGCAACTCGACCGTCGGCTGCCCGACGGGAGCACACTGCGCTCCCGCTACCTCGACCCCGACCACCCCCTTGAGGCGCCGGCGTTCCTGCAGTGCAGCCTGGGCGTCAACATCGCCGTGGTGACCGCCGACGACATGCTGGTGGTCAGTCGGCGCAGCGACCGGGTCAGGACGGCACCGGGCTCCTGGAACTCCTCCGTCAACGAGGGTGTGTCCCGGCACATCGATTCATCCGGCAGGAGCGCGCCGGTCCTCCACGCGGTTGCTCGGCGCGGCATGCGGGAGGAGTTGTCCCTGGAGCCGCACGAGTACTCGCTCGAGCTCCTGGCCTTCGTGCTGGACGTGGAGAAGCGCCAGTGGAGCGCCCACTTCTACGCGCGCCTGAACGAGTTGACACACCAGGGGCTCCGGACCCGGCTGAGCAGAGGGGTCGCCGACAGGTGGGAGCACCAGACCATCGACTACGTTCCGTTCCGCGCGGCAACGGTGGCCAGGTATCTGCTGCACTCGGACCGCATCCACCGCTGGGCTCCGGTGGCCCCCGCGCTGTTCCATCTGGCACTGGTCCACGTCCACGGGCGAGCAACGGTGGAACGGGCCGAGGCGCAGGCCGTCCGACGTCTTTGACTTTCGCTCCCTCGGCCAAGGGCCGCATAGACAGGTGAGTGGTCATGGTCGGCGTCGAGGCCGAGCGGGATGCCGTAGCCGGCGGTCATGCCCGACCGTTTCATTCCCCGCTTGCCCCGGTCGACGGGTGAGCGTCCGGCGGCTTCCATCCGCAGTGGCCTGCGGCTCCTCGTCGGCGCGGGCTCAGGTGTCGTAGCAACCGTCCCAGGGTGCGTTGAAGCCTAGGCCGTCGGGATAGAACTCGGCCCATACCCCGCTGTCTTCCTCCTCCTCGTCATCCTCGTCCACGTCCTCCTCCAGGACCAGGCCGAACAGGGATCCCTCAAACCGGACGGCGAAGGGTGCGATCGCGATGTCCTGGTACTGACACTCCGGAAGAGCGTCCAGCCACTCGTCAAGGAGGAGTCGGGCCGCGTCGATCGCTTTCTGCTCGCCGTCCGCTGTGGTGCCAGTGAACTGGATGCGCGAGTCCAGGTGCAGGCCGGCCCTGTCGAACCGATGCAACACCGCGCACCAACGCTTCTGGGACTGCCAGTCGTCGCCGCTCCAGCCCTCGGGGAAGGCTGCAGTGACCGACGCGAAGAACTGGCCGCCCTGCCATCGCCCGATGGTGCTCGTGCGGTAGGCAGGCTCGTATCTGATCGGGATGACCTCGGGAACGCTCATGGCGGAACCATAGGCGCTACCTGGGACAACAGGCGGCGAGAGCATCGCCGCCTGTCCGCGCTGAAAGCGATCAACGTCGTGGCGACCCGGGACCTGCCGGACGCGTCGTCCGCCGCAGCAGTGCGTCGTTGTGTCTGCACGAGCTCGACCTCGGTGTACGGGCACGCACTGGAGTCGGCGGACGAGGCGGTCCGGGGCACCGGCTCCGACCTCGAGACCCGGCACATGGCCGCCCTCTCCCAGGGCTCGCCGGGTACGGTCCGGCCGCGCCTCCCCTGCCCGCTCTGCCGGCCAGGGGATGATGCGCGCGTGCAGGAGGAGGAGTCGCTCCGGGCGAAGCCCAGCTCCGGACGGTCCTTCCCGCTCCCGCCCTGGCCGCCCACCTCCTGCGCGCTGCCACCCGAGCAATCCAGCCATCAGAACGAAACAGCGAGACAGGGAGACGATCCGGCATGTCCAGCGAGAGCGAGAGCCCACTCATCCCCTCCCCGACCTCCACTCCGCATCGGCCCAGGACGAACCGGGACTGGTGGCCGAACCAGGTGGACCTGTCGGTTCTCCACCAGCACTCGCCCCAGTCCACCCCGATGGGTGGGGATTTCAACTACAAGGAAGAGTTCAGGACCCTCGACGTCGAGGCGCTGAAGCGGGACCTCTTCGAGCTGATGACGGCGTCCCAGGACTGGTGGCCGGCCGACTACGGTCACTACGGGCCGCTCTTCATCCGGATGAGCTGGCATGCCGCCGGCACCTACCGCATCGCCGACGGCCGGGGCGGTGGCGGCAGTGGCGCTCAGCGGTTCGCCCCCCTCAACAGCTGGCCCGACAACGCGAGCCTGGACAAGGCACGCCGATTGCTCTGGCCGATCAAGCAGAAGTACGGCCGGAAGATCTCCTGGGCCGATCTGCTGATCTTCGCCGGTAACTGTGCCTATGAATCCATGGGTTTCAAGACCTTCGGCTTCGGCTTCGGGCGCGAGGACATCTGGGAGCCCGACCAGATCTTCTGGGGCCCTGAGGACACCTGGCTCGGAGACGAGCGCTACAGCGGACCGGGGGAGTTCGCCGAGCCTTTCGGCGCCGTACAGATGGGCCTGATCTACGTGAATCCGGAGGGGCCCCAAGGCAACCCGGATCCGCTGGCTGCCGCCCGGGACATTCGAGAGACCTTCGGTCGTATGGCGATGAACGACGTGGAGACGGCTGCGCTCATCGTCGGCGGCCACACGGTCGGCAAGGCCCACGGTGCGGTCGATCCCCAGTACGTCGGTCCGGAACCCGAGGCCGCCCCCATCGAGCAGCAAGGCCTCGGCTGGAAGAACACCTTCGACGGCGGCACGGGCGCCCATGCGTTCACCAGCGGGCTGGAGGGCGCCTGGACCAACCAGCCGACCACATGGGACAACGGCTTCCTGGCCAACCTGTACACGTACGACTGGGAGCTCACGACCAGCCCCGCCGGGGCGAAGCAGTGGACCCCCAAGGATCCGAAGGCCCAGGGCACCGTGCCCGACGCTCACGACCCGTCCAAGCGGCACGCCCCGATGATGCTGACCACGGACCTGGCGCTGAAGCTGGACCCGGTCTACGGGCCGATCACCAAGCGCTTCCACGAGAACCCCGACGAGTTCGAGGAGGCGTTCGCCAAGGCCTGGTACAAGCTGCTGCACCGCGACATGGGACCCCGCTCGCGCTACCTGGGCCCGTGGGTTCCCGAGCCGCAGCTGTGGCAGGACCCCGTCCCCGAGGTCGACCACGAACCGATCACAGAGCCGGACATCGCCGCCCTCAAGGGCGAGATCCTCGCATCGGGGCTGTCCGTCTCGCAGCTGGTCTCCACCGCGTGGGCGGCGGCAGCGAGCTTCCGCGGCACGGACAAGCGCGGCGGGGCCAACGGGGCACGGATCCGCCTCGCGCCGCAGAAGGACTGGGAGGTCAACCAGCCGGCCGAGCTGACCGGCGTGCTGCAGACCCTGGAGCAGATCCAGCAGGACTTCAACCGCTCGCAGTCCGGTGGCAAGAAGGTCTCGCTCGCCGACCTGATCGTGCTGGGTGGGTGTGCGGCCGTCGGGCAGGCGGCGAAGAACGCCGGGTACGACGTCACGGTTCCGTTCGCGCCAGGGCGTACGGACGCCTCGCAGGAGCAGACCGACGTGGAGTCGTTCGCCGTGCTCGAACCGACCTACGACGGGTTCCGCAACTACCTCCGGACCGGGGAGAAGCTGCCGGCCGAGACCCGGCTGGTGGACCGGGCGTTCATGTTGACGCTGACCGCTCCGGAGCTGACGGTTCTCATCGGCGGCATGAGGGCCCTGGACACCAACGTCGGGCAGTCCCGGCACGGTGTCCTCACCGATCGGCCCGGGACGTTGACCAACGACTTCTTCGTGAACCTGCTCGACATGGGCACGGAGTGGAAGGCGTCCGCCTCGGCCGAGAACGTGTTCGAGGGGCGGGATCGCGCCACGGGCGAGGTCAAGTGGACCGCCACCGCCGTCGACCTCGTCTTCGGTTCGAACTCTCAGCTCCGAGCCATCGCAGAGGTCTACGCGCAGGGCGACTCGAAGGAAAAGTTCGTGCGTGACTTCACGGCCGCCTGGGACAAGGTCATGAACCTCGATCGGTTCGACCTGGCCTGATCCCGATGTCCGGGCCGGCCGGCGAGCGGCCGGCCCGGACGTTCTCGGTCGGGCGTCGTGGCGTAGTCAGCCGCGTTCGGCGGCGACTTCGGCCGGGCCCAGCTCCAGGCGGTCCAGCAGCCCGGCCGCGGTGAAGGCGTCGACGAGGTGGGAGCGGCCCTCCGTGAAGTGGCCCCAACTGTCGAAGTGGACGGGGACCACGCGGCGGGCGGCGAGGACAGCAGCGGCCTCGGCGGCCTGGGCGCTGTCGAGGGTGAGCAGCGCGCCGTCGAACAGCGGGGTGCGGGCAGCGCCGGCGAACAGGACGGCGGTGTCCACGGGGGCGAAGCGCTCGGCGATCTGCTCGACCAGCGCGAGTGAGGCGTTGTCGCCGCTGACGTAGACCGTGGGCAGGTCCGGGGCGGTCAGGACGAAGCCGATCACCTCGCCGGTGACGGGCTCGCAGCCCTCGGGCCCGTGCTGGGCGGGGGTGGCGGTCACGGTCAGGGTGCGACCGTCGGGGCGGGACAGCTCGACGCTCTCCCAGGGCGCCAGGCCCCGGGCGCTACCGCCGAGGCGGCCCGCGCCGCCGTGCGTGGTGAGGACCAGGGGGATGCCGGCCAGAAGCGCGCGGCCGGAGTGGTCGAGGTTGTCGGGGTGCTCGTCGTGGGAGAGCAGGACCACGTCGACCGGACCGAGCTCGGCGGGGTCGACGGCGGCGGGAGCGGTCTTGACGAGGGCGTAGCCGTTGCCCCGGGGGTACTCGCCGGGGGCATCGAAGGCGGGATCGGTGAGGAACCGCAGCCCGCCGTACTCGATCAGGGCGGTCGGGCCGCCGAAGGTCCTGATGGAGGTCTGCTCGGCGGGTGCGCTGGTCTCGGTCATCTCGGCCATCACTTCCTCACGGATGGGGCAGGTTTTTTCCGTGAGAGAAAACTAGCCGAGCCTCACGGAAAAAAGCAACGGTTAACATGAGAGTCATGCAGGAGACCGCGAGCACCACGTCCGAGCACCACGTCCCGCCGCCCGCACCAGGGGCGGAGCAGCACCGCGCGCTCGACTTCGCCAACACCGCGCTCGCCTTCCCGGGCGGCCAGCACCTGGACCTGCTCGACTCCCCCGGCGCGGCGACGCGCTGGCTGGTCGAACACGACCTCTCACCGGCCGACGCCCAGCTGTTCGAGGTGTGCACGGCGCGGCTGCGCGCCCTGCGGGATCAGCTGCGAGCACTCTTCGCGTCCCGGATCGACGAACTCCCCGCGCCGGACGACGCACTGCTCGCCGTCAACGAGGCACTGACCAGCGCCCCCACGGCCGCACTGCTGCGCTGGGACCCAGTGCACGGCCTGCACCGGGTCCACCCACACCCCACCGACCGGATCGTCGACCACGCCCTCGCGGTCCTCGCGGCCGACGCCGCCGACCTGCTCACCGGCCCCGACGCCGAACGCCTCGCCGCCTGCGCCTCTCCCCCGTGCCGACGCTACCTCCTGCGCACCCACGCCCGCCGAAACTGGTGCTCCGTGCGCTGCGGCGACCGCGCCCGCGCGGCCCGCGCCTACGCCCGCCGCACCAAGGCGCAGCCATCACCGGACCAGCCGGACGAAGCTCTCACGCTCCATGTCGCCCACCACAACGATGCCGTCGGCGCCGACGAAGCACCCGAGACGGGGGCCACCGCGCAGTTCCCCGACGAGGGACCCGTCGGCTACCGAGGCACGCTGGCCGACTGACCTGACGGCTTCACGGGAATGCCCAACACAAGCCGCACACTGCGGTGTTCCGGGGAAGCCAATCAGTTCAGGCCCAACGCGTGGACAATCCGTCAGACGACCGACTCGTCGTAAGGGAGCGCGGTTCGTCCGAGGCCGACGGCAGGGTCCGCTGCGGGGTAGGACGCCTCGCGCGGCCGATGGTTGAGGTGGCCGGTTCCGCGCAGCCCGGCCAGTTCGCGGGTGCCCGTCCCGGGCGCCCGCCTCGAAGGCTGGACTACCAGCTGGGCCGAGGCGGGGGTGGAGCGAGCTGCAGGGCCGGCGCGGAGGGGAGTCGCCCGCTGCCGGTCCGACAGCCCGCTCCACCCCGGCGTCAGACCTGGTAGCGCTCGGGCGCGAACAGGTGCAGGTGCTCGGCGACCCAGTCGGAGGTGAGGCGCAGGCCCTCCGCCAGGTCGACGCGCGGCTGCCAGCCGGCGAGTTCGTGCGCCTTGCGGTTGTCGGAGAGCAGCCGTGCCACCTCGCTGCCGCCGGGGCGCAGTCGACTCGAGTCGACCACGACCTCGGCGTCCCGGCCGCTGGCGGTGATGAGCGCGGTGGCCAGGTCGCCGATGGAGATCTCGTGGCCGGTGCCGAGGTTGAGCACCTCGCCGATGGTCCGCTCGGCCCGGGCGGTGGCCAGGAAGCCCTCGGCGGTGTCCGTGGCGTAGGTGAAGTCGCGGGTGGGGGTGAGTGAGCCGAGCTTGATCTGCCGTGCTCCGGAGTGGAGTTGGGCGAGCATGGTGGGGATCACCGCGCGGGCGGACTGGCGCGGTCCGTAGGTGTTGAACGGGCGGACCACCGAGACCGGCAGTTCGAAGGCGTGCCAGTAGTAGGGCTTTGTTAGGTGCGGTGGTGTGGTTCTGGTGTCGGTGCGGGTTGGCCGCATATCGAGCAGGCGCCGGTCCAGGTGGCCAGGAGGGCCTGGAGTTCGCGGAGGACCGCATACAGGGTCAGGCCGGCGCAGG
>NZ_JBIWPN010000012.1:0-99580 GCF_044768305.1 Kitasatospora sp. NPDC101155
GCGGCCGGACCTCTTCCATCTCCTCAGGTGTCACACCTGAAAGAAAATCACAGCCTATCCAGTGACGATCACTTGGGGTACCTAACAAAGCCCTACTAGGGCCCGCGGGTCCCGCCGCCGGACCGGGCGGCGGGACCTGGCGGAAATCGCATTGGCGGCCCACCGCCCCTGCTGCCTATCGTCGGGGCATGACTACCCGAACCTTCCGCATCATGGTGCGCGGCGTCTTCGACGGCCTCACCGACGAGCAGCGCGCCGAACTCCTGGCGGCCGCGCCCGAGCACGACGTGCTGCACGCCGCCTTCACCCGCGAGGGCCACCTCAGCTACGACCTCTCCGCGCGAACCGCCTTCACCTTCCGCTTCCTCGACGGGGGCGAGGCCGAGGAGGACATCCTGGAGGCCACCGAACGGGCCGAGCAGGCCGCGCAGTCCTGGCTGACGGGCCGCGGCTACGGCTTCAGGAACCTCCGCTCCCAGGCCGAGGACCTCTCCCAGGCGCCGCTCGGCAAGCGCCGGCGCCGCGCCGCCAACGCCACCGGCTGACCCGACCCCCCTCCCCCTCCGCCACCTCCTTGACGGCTCCGCACAGGCGTATACTTGAGCAGTCAAGGAGGCGGCAATGACAGAGCCCACGACACCCGATCCCCTGCACACCGCCCTGCGCCTGGTCCGCGCCCAGACGGCCGTCGTCAAACGCTTCGACGCCGGCCTCAGCGGCCTGCACGGCGTCAGTCTGTCCGACTTCACCCTGCTGCTGCACCTCGCCCAGGCCCCCGGCGGTCGGATGCGCCGGGTCGACCTCGCCGAGGCGCTCGGCCTCACCGCCTCCGGCGTCACCCGCGGCCTCGCCCCGCTGGAGCGCATCGGCCTGGTCAGCCGCGAGGCCGCCGCCCGCGACGCCCGGGTCGCCTACGCCGCCCTCACCCCGACCGGCCGCGAACGCCTCACCGAGATGCTGTACACCGCCCGCCAGGTCGCCGCCGACGCCTTCGCCCAGTGGCCCGCCGAGGACCTCACCCTCCTCTCCGACCTGCTCACCCGCCTCGGCGGCAGCGCCCCCGACACCGCCCGCCCCGCCGCACCGCCCCACCCCTAAGCTGAACCCGTACGGCACGCACCACCGGCACCACCGCACACCCCCGCTGAGGCAGCACCATGACCCACACCCCCGGCACGGCGCCCCGCCGGGAGCCCGCGCTCGCCGACGCCCAACGCGAGCACTGGCAGCGGACGTACCGCGCCCACCCCGGGATGTACGGCGAGCAGCCCTCCGCCCCCGCGCGGTACGCGGCCGAGGCCTTCGCCGCCGCCGGCGCCCGCGAAGTGCTCGAACTGGGCGCCGGCCACGGCCGTGACGCGCTGCACTTCGCCCGCGCCGGCTTCACCGTGCTGGCCACCGACTTCAGCCCGACCGGCCTGGCTCAGCTGCGCGCCGCCGCCGCCGAGCAGAGCCTGTCCGACCGGGTCGGCACCGCCGTCCACGACGTCCGCGAACCGCTGCCCCTGCCCGACGGCTCCGTCGACGCGGTCTTCGCCCACATGCTGCTCTGCATGGCGCTCTCCACCGAGGAGATCGCGGCGCTGGTCGCCGAGGTCCGCCGGGTGCTGCGCCCGGGCGGCACCTTCGTCTACACCGTCCGCCACACCGGCGACGCCCACTACGGCGCCGGCACCGGCCACGGGGACGGCATCTGGGAACACGGCGGCTTCGCCGTCCACTTCTTCCCCCGCGAGCTGGTGGACCGGCTCGCCGAGGGCTGGCACCTCGCCGACGTCCATCCCTTCGAGGAGGGCGAACTGCCCCGCCGCCTCTGGCGCATCACCCAGGAGACCCCGCGATGACCGCCCCCGACCGGACCGCCCCGGACACCACCCCCGATCTCACCGTCGACGGCACCGGACTGCTCTGCGTCCAGCTCCTGCTCCGGCTGCGCGCCCGGATCGCCCACCTCCCGGCCGGCGCGGTGGTCCACATCCACACCACCGACCCCGCCGCCCCGCTGGACCTGCCCGCCTGGTGCCACCTGACCGGCCACGCGTACCTGGGCCCGGTCCCGCACCCGGCCGACGACCGCGAGGTGTACGCGCTGCGCCTCACCTCCTCCCCGGTCCCGACCCGCCCCGACCGCCCCTGGCACCCCACCACGGACTGACCCGGGAATCCCCGCGCGCCCACCCCGCCCCGGGGTGAACACTGCCCCCATGCCCGCAGCCTCCGCCCCGAACGGCCCCAGCCCGAGCCGCCCGAGGACCGCTGGTGCCCCGGTCCGACAACCCGCCGGATGTGCCACGATGAGAGGGCGGGGGTACAACGGCCGCGCGACACAGGGAGGTTGACCACCATGGATCCGATCCTCAGCTGCCGCTGGCACAACCGGGACGGCGAGTGGGCACTGACCGTCAGCCACAACGGCAACAGCTGGGAGCTGTACGCCGCCGCACCGCTCTGGTCCGAGTCGCTCCCCTTCGCCGATCCGGACGACGTCCGCCGACTCGCCCAGGCCCTCCTCGACCTGCCCGCCGAGCCCGAACCCTACGAGTTCGAATGGCAGCTCTCCCGAACGGAGTTCGAGCGCACCGACAAGGAGCGGATCCACTTCGCGACCTTCGCCGTCGGCCTCGACCCGACCGACGGCCACCGCCCGTACCTCGCCTACCAGTCCTACTACCACCGGGGCCAGGCCACCGGACTCGGACTGGAGGTGGTCTGCGAGGATCCGCCGATCGACCACCTCCGTGCCCAGGCCCACGCCTTCCTCACCAACTGCCCGGGCCCGCTCCAGCCGTAGGGCCCGGCCCGCTACGAGCGCAGGGCCCGCACCGCCCAGTCCAGCGCCGGTGCCGAACTCTCCGGCGCCGCCCACCCGTTGACCACCGCGAGCAGCGTCAGGTAGCGCTCCCGTCGTGGATCCGCCATGGCCCGCAGCCGCTCCAGCAGCCGGGCGCGCGCCGGACGGTCCGCCCCGGCGACGCCCGGCAGCCCGGCATACCGCTCCAGCAGCCCGGCGACCACCCCGGCCGCCTCCGCCGACTCCGGCGCCACCCCCGCCGCGACCGCCCGTCCGGCCGACTCCCGCACCAGCACGGCCAGTCCGGGCCTGGGCGGGCCGCCCGCACCGCACTCCGCCGCCTCGTCCGCCGCCAAGCCGCGCAGCAGCTCCCGGAACCCGGCATCCCCGGCCAGCCGCGCCAACTCCACCCACGCCTGGACCTGTTCGGCCGAGGCGTCCTCCGGCAACTCCGGCGTCAGCGACCGGGCCACCCCTGCGAAACGACCGTCCGGGCCGAACACCTCGGCCAGGAACTCCCCGACCAGGCGCCGCCGTTCCTCCCCCGTCAACCGGGCCAACCGATGCACGAGCGTCAACTCCTCCGTGGTGGACCCGTGCCCGGCCACCGCCCCCAGTACCGCCCGCCGCAGCCGCAGCACCCGGATCTGGACGTCCAGCGCCTCGGCGTGCGCCGCCGCGACGTCGGACAGCGCGAGCTCGCGCGCCAGCACCCGCCGGATCACCGGCAGCCCGAGCCCGAGCTCGCGCAGGGTGCGGACCAGTTCCAGGCGGGCGACGGCGTCCGCGTCGTACCGCCGGTGGCCGGCCGGGTTGCGGTCGGCCGGCGACACGATCCCCTGGTCCGAGTAGAAGCGGACGGCCTTCACCGTCAGCCCGGTCCGCCGGGCCAGCTCGCCTATCGTGAGAAGCGGGCCGATCGTGAAGAGCGCGGGGAGCGCGTCGCCGTTCATGGCCACCACCCTGGCGCCTCCCCCTAGGGGAGATGCAAGCCGCCGCCCTCAGGCCGTCCGCCGCAGCAGCGCCAGGTACATCGCGTCCGTCCCGTGCAGGTGCGGCCACAGCTGGACGTCCGGCCCGTCCCCGAGTGCCGGGACGCCGGGCAGCAGCGGCCGCGCGTCGATCCACTCGACCCGGCCGCCCCCGCCGCGCAGCACGTCGTCGACCACCGCGCGGGTCTCCGCCAGGTGCGGCGAGCAGGTCGCGTAGCCGACCACCCCGCCGATCCGGGTGGCCTCGATCGCGGAGCGCAGCAGGTCCCGCTGCAGCGGCCCGAAGGCCGCGACGTCGGCCGGCCGGCGCCGCCAGCGCGCTTCGGGACGGCGGCGCAGCGCGCCCAGGCCGGAGCACGGCACGTCCACCAGCACCCGGTCGAAGCCTCCGGAGCGCCAGGCCGGGCGCGTCCCGTCCGCCGCGATCACCGTGTACGGGCCGGGGTTGCCCTCCAGGGCCCGTGCCACCAGCCGGGCCCGGTGCGGCTGCTTCTCGCTCGCGACCAGGGCCGCGCCCCGCTCGGCTGCCAGTGCGCCGAGCAGCGCCGCTTTACCGCCCGGTCCGGCGCAGCCGTCCAGCCAGAGCCGGTCCGGGCCCTCCACCGGTGCCGAGGCCAGCGCCAGTGCCACCAGCTGGCTGCCCTCGTCCTGCACGCCGGCCCGGTTCTCCCGGACGGCGGTCAGCGCGCCCGGGTCGCCGCCCTCGGCGAGCCGCAGCGCGAACGGGGACCAGCGGCCCGGCTCGGCCTCGGGCAGCGCGTCGGCCAGCTCGCCGACGGTGGCCCGGCCGGGGCGGGCGACCAGGGTGACCTCGGGCCGCTCGTTGTCGGCCCGCAGCAGCTCCTCCACGGCGGCGCGCCCGGAGGCGTCCGGCTGCCAGCGGCCGAGCGAGTCCCAGAGCGCGGAGACGACCCAGCGCGGGTGCGAGTGCACGACGGCGAGGTGGTCCTCGGCGTCCTGGTCGTACGGCGGGGCGACCTGCTCGATCCAGGTGTCCAGGTCGTGGGCGCTGATCCGGCGCAGCACGGCGTTGACGAACTTGGCCTTGCCGTCGCCGAGCACCACCCGGGCCAGTTCGACGGTCGCCGAGACCGCCGCGTGGGTGGGGATGCGGGTGGTGAGCAGCTGGTGGGCGCCGAGCGAGAGCACGTCCAGCACCGGCGGGTCGACCTTGCTCAGCGGCCGGTCGATGCAGGCCGCGATGACCGCGTCGTAGGTGCCCTGCAGGCGCAGGGTGCCGTAGACGAGCTCGGTGGCGAGGGCGGCGTCGCGCCGGTCCATGCCCTTCTGCTCGGCCTCGCGGAGCAGGGAGGGCAGGATCAGGTTGGCGTACGCGTCGCGCTCGTCGACGGCGCGCAGCGCGCGGAACGCGACGATCCGGGCCGGGTCCTTCTTCGGTCGGCGGTGCGGGCGGGGGGCGCGCTTGGCGCTGGGGGTGGTCACAGGTGCCTCAAGGTGCTGCGGTGGTTATCAGAAGATCTCAGACGAACAGTAACGCCAAACCCGGCGGTCAGCCCACGGTCAGCCCTCGGAGCCGCCGGCCGGGACGCCGAGCCGCGCCCCCGCCTCCAGCCGCGCCCCGCGCGCCCAGTCGGCCGCCCGCATCTCCTTCTTCCCCTGCGGACGCACCTCCCCGAGCTCCAGGTCGTGGCTCCCGGTGCCGACCCGCACGCTGTTCTTGCCGACCATCGCGAGCTCGCCCGGCGCCAGTTCGGCCGACTCCGGCAGCAGCTTGACCGGCCCGGTGACCTTCAGCCGCTCACCCCGGAACTCCGTCCACGCCCCCGGCGCGGGCGCGCAGCCGCGCACCACCCGGTCGATCCGCAGCGCGGGGTGGTTCCAGTCGATCCGCGCGTCCTCGACGGTGATCTTCGGTGCGAGCGTGACGCCCTCGGCCGGCTGCGGCACGGCGTGCAGCGAGCCGTCCTCGATGCCGTCCATGGTGGCCGCGAGCAGTCGCGCGCCGGAGACGGACAGCCGGGTGAGCAGCTCGCCGCTGGTGTCGCTCGGGCGGATCTCCTCGGTGATCACGCCGTAGACCGGGCCGGAGTCGAGGCCCTGCTCGATCAGGAAGGTGGAGGCGCCGGTGACCTCGTCGCCGGCCAGCACCGAGTGCTGCACCGGGGCCGCGCCGCGCCAGGCGGGCAGCAGCGAGAAGTGCAGGTTGACCCAGCCGTGCTTGGGGATCTCCAGGGTGCCGGGCCGCAGCAGCGCGCCGTAGGCGACCACCGGGCAGCAGTCGGGGGCGAGTTCGGTGAGCCGGGCGACGAACTCCGGGTCGCTGGGCTTCGCCGGCTTGAGGACCTCGATCCCGGCCTCCTCGGCACGCTGGGCGACGGGGCTGGCGACCAGCTTGCGGCCGCGCCCGGCCGGGGCGTCGGGGCGGGTGACCACCGCGACGACCTCGTGCCGGTCGGAGGCGAGCAGCGCCTCCAGGGCGGGGACGGCGACCTCGGGGGTGCCGGCGAACACGAGTCGCATCAAGTGCCTTTCTGTAAAAGGAAGTTCAGGAAGCCAACGAGATCAGCGAGCAGCGCCGAAAGTGCTGTGCGGCGAGACCTTGACGACCGGCGCCGGCCCGCCGCCCCAGTCCGTCTCCCGGATCGCCTTCAGCGCGGCCTTGCGCTGCTCCCGGTCGAGCCGGTCGATGAAGATGATGCCGTCCAGGTGGTCGGTCTCGTGCTGGATGCACCGGGCGAGCAGCTGGGTGCCCTCCAGCGTGACCGGGTCGCCGTACATGTTGAAGCCCTTGGCCACCACGCCGTACGCCCGCTTGGTGTCGTAGCGCAGACCGGGCAGCGAGAGGCAGCCCTCGGGGCCGTCCTGCTCCTCCTCGCTCAGCGACAGGTCCGGGTTGATCAGGTGCCCGGTGACGCCGTCCACGTGGTACGTGAACACCCGCAGCGAGACGCCGAGTTGGGGCGCGGCCAGGCCGGCGCCGGGGGCCTCCAGCATGGTGTCGGCGAGATCGCGGACCAGGTTGCGCAGTTCCTTGTCGAACGTGGTCACCGGCTGGGCGGTGGCCCGCAGGACGGGGTCTCCGAAGAGACGGATCGGCTGGATCGCCACGGGGTGCGGGCTCCTGTCCGTAAGGGCACTGGCTACGGGCAACGACTGGTTCACCGCAAGTCTATGCAACCCTCCCGGGGGATCCGTCGGGCCGTCCTGGGACAGCCGCACCGGTATCTGACATATCCCGAGTCTGCCGAGCCGCGTTACCCCGGCCCCCGGTTCGGCGTTGGTCAAGAGAGATTGACCGGGGCCGGGCGCACGGGACACCGCGCCCCGGCCGAGCTGAACCGTACGGAAGGTGGCACGTAGGCCATGGCCGAGCAGATCAACCACGACGCCCGGGCGCGGGCGAGCCTGCACCTGCTGGTACGGGACATCGAGCGGGTGAGGCGCCAGGTCGACGCGCTGCGGACGCTCACCGCCCAACTGGGCAACGTCTACCGACCGCGCCGCCCGAGCACCTCGGCCGGCTTCGTGGTGTACGGACGCGCGCCCGCGCCGACCGTGCGCCTGGCCCAGGAGCTGCGGGAGAGCGTGGAGACCCTGGTCGCGGCGGCGGTCGAGTTCGACCGGGCGCTGGGCTTCTCCTGGGACTCGGTGGGCTCCGCCCTCGGGGTCACCAAGCAGGCCGTGCACCGCCGCTACGGCATGCGCCGTCCGACCAGCGAACTCCTCGCCGCCGGCGGCGCCGTCCCGGGCCCGAGCCGCCCGGACTGCTCCGAGGACCTGCCCGCCCCCGCCGAACGCGGCGGCCTGGCCACCACCGTCCCCGCCGCCCGTCAGGGCGGCCTGGACCGCACCGCCCTGGACCGCGCCCCGATCGAGCGCACCCCCGTGGACCGCACGCCCATCGACCGCGGCAGCAGCATCGACCGCCCGCAGGCCGACCGCACCGGCATCCCCCTGCGCGGCTGACCGACCCCGCGCCACCGGGCCACCCGGGGCGGGGTGGCCCACTCACCCCGCCCCACCCGGCGCAGGGCCTGTCGTCGAACTCCCGCCCGCGGGGCGGACGACGCGAGTTCGAGGACAGGCCCTACCCGATGTCCGTCGGATCCACCCGCACCCGCACCGGCTCCGCCGTCCGCAGCGCGATCCGGGCGATCTGCGCCGCCTTGAGCGCCGCCGCCAGCGCGGACCCCTGGCCGGGCGCCACCCGCAGCAGCGCGCGCTCCTGCTCCTCCCCCCGCAGGGCGGGCACCGGCACCGGACCGAGCACGTCCGCCCCCTCCGGCAGCCGGATCAGGTTCAGCAGGTCGGCGACCGCCGCCGGGCTGCCGCTCACCGAGGCCATCCGCGACACCGGCGGGAAGTGCAGCTGCGCCCGCTCGTCCCGCTCCAACCCGGCGTGCCCAAGCGGGTCCCAGCGCACCAGCGCCTGCACCGGACGGGCCGACGGCTCGGCGACCACCACCACCGTCCCGCCCTCCGTCGCGGGCCGGGCCAGCGCGGCCGCCGCCAGCCAGAGCCGCAGCGTCTCCTCCCCGGCCCGCAGGTCCGGTCGGCTCAGCAGCGCCCAGCCGTCCAGCAGCAGCACGGCCCCGTACCCGGAGCCGTCCTCGACCACCGGCTCGGCGCCCGGCGTGGAGATCACCAGCGAGGGCTCGTCCGGCACGGTGGCCAGCACCGCCTCCCGCCCCGAGGTCCGCACCGGGATCCGCGGGAACGCCTTGCCCAGCTCCTCCGCCGTACGGCGGGCGCCGACCACCTGCGCCCGCAGCCGGAAGGAGCCGCACTCCGGGCAGTGCCAGTCACCCTCCGCCTCTCCGCACCAGCCGCACTGCAGGGAGGCGTCCGCCGAGGGCGCCTCCAGCGGCCCCTCGCAGCGCCGACAGCGGGCGGAGGTGCGGCAGCGTCCGCAGGCCAGCCGGGGAACGTAGCCGCGCCGGGGCACCTGGATGAGCACCGGATGCCCGGCCGCCAGCGACTCCCGGGCGGCCTCCCAGGCCACCGAGGGCAGCCGGGCGGCCTGCGCGGCGGCGTCCCGGTGCTGGTCCTGGTCGGTGACGGTGCGCGCCCTCGGCGCGACCTGCCGCACCGTCTCCCGGTCCGCGACCAGCGGCCGCGCCCAGCCGGTGCTGACCAGCTGCGCGCCCTCCACGGTCACCGCGTGCCCGCCGAGCAGCACAGCCGCGCCCTCCTCGGCCGCGCGCAGCAGCGCGACCTCGCGGACGTGCGGATGCGGGGCGCGCGGGTCGCTGTGGCTGCCGTCGCCGTCGGACCAGACCACCACCAGCCCGAGGTCGCGCACCGGCGCGAACATCGTGGCCCGGGTGCCGATCGCGGCGTGCACCGAGCCGCGGCTGACCGCGAGCCAGCGCCGGTAGCGCTCGCGCGGGCCGAGCTCGGCCTCCAGCGCCATGTGCATCCCGGGCCCGAGCAGCTCGGTGAGCGCCTGGTCCACCCGGGCCACCGACCGCCGGTCCGGCAGCACCACCAGCGCGCCGCGCCCGCTCGCCAGGGTCGCCGCCACCGCCCGGGCGATCTCGTACGGCCAGCCGGGCCCCGGCAGCGCCGCCCACACCGCGCGCGGCGAACCGCCGCCGGCCAGCGAGGACAGGAAGTCGGGGCCGGCCGGGTAGCGCTGCCAGCCGCCCGGCGCCGGGGGCTGGGGGCGCGCCGGCGGCGGCGGCGAGGGCTCGGCCTCGGCCTTGGCGTGCCGGGGCGGCACGGCCAGTTGCAGCACGTCGGCCAGCGTCCCGGCGTAGCGGTCGGCGACGGTGCGGCACAGCCGCAGCAGCTGCGGGGAGAGCACCGGCTCGGGCGAGAGTACCTGGGCGAGCGGCGCCAGCGGACCGGCGAAGTCGCTCTTCTCCAGCCGGGCGACGATGAAGCCGTCGTGCAGTTCCCCGCCCTCGCGCTGGCCCTTGACCACCCGGGCCCCGAAGCGCACCCGCACCCGGACGCCCGGCTGGGCCTCCTCGGCCATGGTGGCCGGGACCTCGTAGTCGAAGAGCTTGTCGATGGTGAGCACGCCCTTGTCCACCACGACCCGGGCCACCGGCAGGTGCTCGGCCCGCTTGGCACCCTTCCACGTCCGGGGTTTGGCCCGCTTGACCGTCTCCCGGATGAACGCCAGCTGCTCCGGCTCGGCGGCCCCGTTCTCCCCTGTGCTGCTCATCGCTCCCAAGTACTACCAGGTCGCACCGACAGGACGCACAAAGCGGCGCCCACCCCGCACCGGGGTGGGCGCCGCTTCAAGGCCCGGGACGTCAGTCCTGGACGGCAGCCTTCAGGGCGTCCACCCGGTCGGTGCGCTCCCAGGTGAAGTCCGGCAGCTCGCGGCCGAAGTGGCCGTAGGCGGCGGTCTGGGCGTAGATGGGCCGCAGCAGGTCCAGGTCGCGGATGATCGCGGCCGGACGCAGGTCGAAGACCTCGGAGACGGCCTTCTGGATGTCCAGCACCGGCACGGTCTCGGTGCCGAAGGTCTCGACGAACAGGCCGACCGGCTCGGCCTTGCCGATCGCGTACGCGACCTGCACCTCGGCGCGGCGGGCCAGGCCCGCGGCGACGATGTTCTTGGCGACCCAGCGCATCGCGTAGGCGGCCGAGCGGTCCACCTTGGACGGGTCCTTGCCGGAGAAGGCGCCGCCGCCGTGGCGGGCCATGCCGCCGTAGGTGTCGATGATGATCTTGCGGCCGGTCAGGCCGGCGTCGCCCATCGGGCCGCCGATCTCGAAGCGGCCGGTCGGGTTGACCAGCAGGCGGTAACCGTCGGTGACCAGCTTGATGCCCTGGTCGGCCAGCGCCTTCAGCTCCGGCTCCACGACGAACTCGCGGATGTCCGGGGTGAGCAGCGACTCCAGGTCGATGTCACTGGCGTGCTGCGTCGAGACGACCACGGTGTCGAGGCGGACGGCCTTGTCGCCGTCGTACTCGATGGTGACCTGGGTCTTGCCGTCGGGGCGCAGGTACGGGATGGTCCCGTTCTTGCGGACCTCGCTCAGACGGCGGGAGAGCCGGTGCGCCAGGGTGATCGGCAGCGGCATCAGCTCGGGCGTCTCGTCGGACGCGTAGCCGAACATCAGGCCCTGGTCGCCGGCACCCTGCTTGTCCAGGTCGTCCTCGTCGCCCTCGACCCGGGCCTCGTACGCGGTGTCGACGCCCTGCGCGATGTCGGGCGACTGGGCGCCGATGGACACCGAGACGCCGCAGGAGGCGCCGTCGAAGCCCTTCTTGGAGCTGTCGTAGCCGATCTCCAGGATCTTGTCCCGGACGAGCTGGGCGATCGGCGCGTACGCCTTGGTCGTCACCTCGCCGGCCACGTGCACCTGGCCGGTGGTGATGAGCGTCTCCACGGCGACCCGGGAGGTCGGGTCCTCCCGGAGGAGAGCGTCAAGGATCGTGTCGCTGATCTGGTCAGCGATCTTGTCGGGGTGTCCCTCGGTCACGGATTCCGAGGTGAACAGGCGGCGAGACACAGCGCTCCCTGGGGTTGCAGCGGCTGCTGACTGAAGGCCCCCGGCGAACCGGGGACATCCGGAAAGACTTGATTCCTGGAGTGTAACGGTCTGGTTCCGTCGAACGTGACCCAGTTCCAAAAATCAAGACCACATCGGAGCGCTGCTCGATCAGACGCCGACCGATCCGAGACGCTCCGCGACCAGGTCCCAGACCACGTCCGCCAAGGCCTCCTTCGGGCCCACCGGGATCGGCGTCTCACTGCCGTCCAACCCCAGGACGACGGCCTCGTTGACGTCCGTCCCGAAAGCCTTGCCGTTGCCCACCTCGTTGACGACCAGCAGGTCACAGCCCTTGCGGGCGAGCTTGGCGCGGCCGTTGGCGAGCACGTCGTCGGTCTCCGCCGCGAAACCCACGACCAGTTGGCCCGAACGGGGGCGGCGGGCCGACAGCTCGGCCAGGACGTCCGGGTTGCGGACGAGGGCGACCGGCGCCGGTTCGACCCCCTCGACCTTCTTGATCTTGCCGGTGGCGTACTCGGCGGGCCGGAAGTCCGCCACGGCCGCGGCCATCACCACGGCGTCCGCGTCCTCGGCCGCCTTCAGCGCCGCCTCGCGCAGTTCCAGGGCCGTCCCGACGTGCACCACGTCCACCCCGGCCGGGTCGGGCAGCTCGGCGTTGGCCGAGACCAGAGTCACCCGGGCGCCGCGCGCCGCGGCGGTGACGGCGAGCGCGTAGCCCTGCTTGCCGGAGGAGCGGTTGCCCAGGTAGCGCACCGGATCCAGCGGCTCCCGGGTGCCGCCGGCCGAGACCACCACGTGCCGACCGGCCAGGTCGGTCGGCACCGCCCCGCCGCGGCGCAGCACGGCCCGGCAGGCGTCGAAGATCGCGGACGGCTCGGGCAGCCGGCCCTTGCCGGTGTCCTTGCCGGTCAGCCGCCCGACGGCCGGCTCCAGCACGATCACGCCCCGGCGGCGCAGGGTGGCGACGTTGTCCCGGGTGGCGGGGTGCTCCCACATCTCGGTGTGCATGGCGGGCGCCAGCACGACCGGGCAGCGGGCGGTGAGCAGGGTGTTGGTCAGCAGGTCGTCGGCGAGCCCGTGGGCGGCCTTGGCGATCAGGTCGGCGGTGGCGGGGGCGACCACCACCAGGTCGGCCTGCTGCCCGATCCGCACGTGCGGCACCTCGTGCACGCGCTCCCAGGTCTCGGTGGCGGCCGGGCGGCCGGACAGCGCGGCCCAGGTGGCCTCGCCGACGAAGTGCAGCGCCGCGGCGGTCGGCACCACGGTGACCTGGTGGCCGGACTCGGCGAACCGGCGCAGCAGCTCGCAGGCCTTGTAGGCGGCGATCCCGCCGCTGACGCCGAGGACGACGCGAGGAGCGTCCGCGTCCGCGTTCGCGCTCATGTACCGACGACCTTTCTCAGGATCTGGGACCCGCCCACCCTACGACCCCTCAGCTGCCACCCGCACGGTGCCCCACCCCACAGCGCCGGGCCCCCGGTGGAAACGCCGGAGGGCCCGGCGGAAACGGTTCCGCCGGGCCCTCCGGGAAAGGGACGGGACTGCCTCAGGCAGCCTCGATCGCCTCGGCGGTCAGCATGCCCGCGTTGATCTCGCGCAGCGCGATCGACAGCGGCTTCTCGTGCACGTGGGTGTCGACCAGCGGGCCGACGTACTCCAGCAGGCCCTCGCCGAGCTGGGAGTAGTACGCGTTGATCTGGCGCGCGCGCTTGGCGGCGTAGATCACGAGGCTGTACTTCGAGTCAGTGGCCTCAAGCAGCTCGTCGATCGGCGGGTTGATGATGCCCTCGGGCGCGGTCATGGAAGAGGACACGCTAAAACCTTCCGAAAGGGTGGAAAAGACAGACAGGTCAGGCTACACCGAGCAAGGCTAGCAGTTCGGCCGCTACCTGCTCGACGGAGGTGTTGACAAGCGTCGTGTCGAACTCGGGCTCGGCCGCGAGTTCGACCTTGGCCGCCTCCAGCCGCTTCTCGATCACGTCCTGCGGCTCGGTGCCCCGGCCGGTCAGCCGGCGGACCAGCTCGTCCCAGCTCGGCGGAGCCAGGAAGACCAGCTGGGCCTCCGGCATCGACTCGCGCACCTGACGGGCACCCTGCAGATCGATCTCCAGCAGGACGGGCTCGCCGCGCTCCAGCTTCTCCAGCACCGCCGCGCGCGGGGTGCCGTAGCGGTTCCCGGCGAACTCGGCCCACTCCAGCAGCTCACCGTTGGCGATCAGCTTGTCGAACTCGTCGTTGTCGACGAAGTGGTACTGGACCCCGTTCTTCTCGCCAGGCCTCGGGTGGCGGGTCGTCGCCGACACCGAGAGCCAGACCTCGGGGTACATCTTCCTCATATGAGCGACGACCGTGCTCTTGCCGACCCCCGAAGGGCCGGAGAGCACGGTCAGCCGCGGACGCTCACTCATGCACCGATTATCCCGGATCGCGGACGATCCCGGGACCACGGGGGCACGGTCAGGCGGCGCCACCGCCGAACTCCCGCTCCAGGGAGGCGATCTGGTTCGTGCCGAGGCCGCGGACCCGCCGGCTCTCGCTGATGCCGAGGCGCTCCATGATCTGCTTGGCACGGACCTTGCCGACGCCCGGAAGGGACTCGAGCAGGGCCGACACCTTCATCTTGCCGATGACGTCGTTGTCGTTCTTGCCGGCCTTGATCACCTCGTGCAGGGAGGCGCCGGAGTGCTTGAGCCGGTTCTTGACCTCGGCGCGCTCCCGGCGAGCCTCGGCGGCCTTGGCGAGCGCGGCGGTGCGCTGTTCAGGGGTAAGGGGCGGAAGAGCCACGCCGTTCACCTCAGGGTGTGGAAGGAAGGGATTGAGCTATGACTGGTTCGGTACCGAGGACACCGTCCGCAATGGGAGCCCAATGGGGAACCACAGGGCCCTGACCTGCGGGAGCTACAGGTTTCGCAACTCGCCGATGACCTATCGCCGGACACTACCCGTATTGCGGCGCCACGTCAGGAAAAGAACACGAAAAGTCCTGGTCAGCCAAGGCCGACCAGGACTTTCCGGGGCAAAATGACCGCGATTGCGAAACTTTGACAGGGTCGATGTGACGGCGCTCACGTCAACTCCGGTGCCGCCCCGCCGTCCTGCGGACACTGCGGACGGTCACCGTCCGGCTACCCGGCGAACGGCTCCCGTCACGCACCGGCCACCGTCCGCTACTTGACGGCGTCCGCGAACTCGCCCACGAAGCGGTCCGCCGCGTCCCGCAGCGCGGCCACCGAGGGACCGTGCTTGAGCACGTCCCGGCTGACGCTCGGCACCACGTTGATCACCGAGGCGCCGAACACCCGCGGCAGGTCCGCCATGGTCGCGCCCTGGGCGCCGATCCCGGGGGCCAGCAGCGGGCCGTTGATGGCCAGCTCCACGCCCGCGTCGGCCAGCGTCGCGCCGACCACCGCGCCGAAGGAGCCCAGCGGCTCGGCGCCCGCGTTCTCGGCCGCCAGCTGCCGCAGCACCGCCGCCGCGACCGGCTCGCCGTCCGCACCGACCGCGCGCTGCACCTCGGCGCCCTCCGGATTGGAGGTGAGCGCCAGCGCGAACACGCCACAGCCCTGCTCCCGGGCCAGGTCCAGGGCCGGGCGCAGCGAGCCGAAGCCCAGGTACGGGCTGACCGTCACGGCGTCCGAGAACAGCGGGCTGGCGGGCGACAGGAAGGCCTCCGCGTAGGCGGCCATGGTGGAGCCGATGTCGCCGCGCTTGGCGTCCATCAGGACCAGCGCACCGGCCGCCCGGGCCTCCTCCACGCTCTTCTCCAGCACCGCGACGCCCTTGCTGCCGAAGCGCTCGAAGAAGGCGGCCTGCGGCTTGAGCACGGCCACCCGGTCGGCCAGCGCCTCGACCACGGTGCGGCTGAAGGTCTCCAGCCCGGCGAGGTCGTCGCCGAGCCCCCAGGCGGCGAGCAGGGAGGCGTGCGGGTCGATGCCGACGCAGAGCTGGCCACGGGTGTCGAGGGCCTGGCGCAGCCGGGCGCCGAACGGGGCGAGGGTCATGTCGTCCTTTCCAGACTTTCCGGAACCGATCGGGCCGGAACCGGTGAAGGGGGTCACGAGCTGCGGACGGCGCTGCCGACGGCCGCCGCGAGGTCCCGGAAGCCGGCCGCGCGGACCCGGGCGGAGAGGCCCTTGTGGATCCTGCGGCACCAGAACGGGCCCTCGTAGATGAAGGCGCTGTAGCCCTGGACCAGGTCGGCGCCGTGGATGATCCGCTGCCAGGCGTCCTCGGCGGTCTCCACGCCGCCCACCGAGACCAGCGTCAGCCGGCCCTCGGTGCGGGCACGCAGCCGCCGCAGCACCTCCAGGGCGCGGGCCTTGAGCGGGGCGCCGGACAGGCCGCCCATGCCGATCTCCGCGACCCGCTGGGCGTCGGCCCGCAGGCCCTCGCGGCCGATCGTGGTGTTGGTGGCGATGATGCCGTCCAGGCCCAGCTCCAGGGCGAGGTCGGCGACCTCGTCAATGTCCTCGTCGGCCAGGTCGGGGGCGATCTTGACCAGCAGCGGCACGTGGTGCGCGGTGGTGCGGTCGGCGGCCTCGCGGACGGCGGCCAGCAGCGGGCGCAGGTGGTCGACGGCCTGCAGGTTGCGCAGCCCGGGGGTGTTCGGCGAGCTGACGTTGACCACCAGGTAGTCGGCGTACTTGGCCAGCCGCTCGGTGGACTTGACGTAGTCGGCGACGGCGTCGGCCTCCTCGACCACCTTGGTCTTGCCGATGTTGACGCCGATCACCGGGGTGGAGCTGGTGTGCGGGCGGGCGGCCAGCCGGGCGGCGACCCGGGCCGAACCCTGGTTGTTGAAGCCCATCCGGTTGATCAGCGCGCGGTCCTCGACCAGGCGGAACAGCCGGGGCGTCGGGTTGCCGAGCTGGGGCTCGCCGGTGATGGTGCCGATCTCGACGTAGTCGAAGCCGAGCATCGCCAGACCGTCGATGCCGACGCCGTCCTTGTCGAAGCCGGCCGCGAGCCCGAACGGGCCGGGCAGGTCGAGGCCGAGGGCCCTGGTGTGCAGCGCCCGGTCACGCGGGGCGAGGACCAGCCGCACCAGGGTGCGCAGCCCGGGCACCGAGGAGGCGAGCCGGATCCAGAAGAAGGCGAGGTGGTGCGCCTTCTCCGGGTCCATCTTCTTGAAGACGAGGTCGAACAGGAGCTTGTACAAGATGGTTCAACTCCGAGGGCAGGTAGCGGAATTCAGGGCGCGGGCGCAGCCCGTCGCAGGCAGGGTGGTGGCGGGCGACGGGCATGGAAGTGGGGGGCACCAAACTGGCTCCGGTGCCCCCCACTGCGGTGGTGCTACTTGCTACGGCCGGCGTTGATCAGCTCGGCGTGCTCCTGGAGCGACATCACCCCGACCTCGTCGCGCAGCTGCGCGTCCATGCCCTGGACGGCTGCGCCCATCGCCTGGACGGTGGTCAGGCACGGGACCCCGCGCGAGACGGCCGCGGTGCGGATCTCGTAGCCGTCGAGGCGACCGCCGGTGCCGTACGGCGTGTTGATGATGAGGTCGACCTCACCGTCGTGGATCAGCTGGACGATGGTCTTCTCGCCGTTCGGGCCCTCGCCCTCGCTGTGCTTGCGCACCAGCGTGGACGGGATGCCGCCGCGCTGGAGCACCTCGGCGGTGCCGGCGGTGGCGAGCACCTCGAAGCCGAGGCCGACCAGCGCCCGGGCCGGGAAGACCAGGTTGCGCTTGTCGCGGTTGGCGACCGAGACGAAGACCTTGCCCTTGGTCGGCAGCGCGCCGTACGCGCCGGACTGGGCCTTGGCGTAGGCGGTGCCGAAGACCTTGTCGATGCCCATGACCTCACCGGTCGAGCGCATCTCCGGGCCGAGCACGGTGTCCACCCCGCGGCCGTGGATGTCGCGGAAGCGGCTCCACGGCATCACGGCCTCCTTGACCGAGATCGGGCAGTCGGCGGGCAGCGTGCCGCCGTCACCCTCGGCCGGGAGCAGGCCCTCGGCGCGCAGCTCGGCGATGGTGGCGCCGAGCGAGATCCGGGCGGCGGCCTTGGCCAGCGGCACCGCGGTCGCCTTGGAGGTGAACGGGACGGTGCGGGAGGCGCGCGGGTTGGCCTCCAGCACGTAGAGGATGTCCCCGGCCAGCGCGAACTGGATGTTGATCAGGCCGCGGACGCCGACACCGCGCGCGATGGCCTCGGTGGAGGTACGCAGACGCTTGATGTCGTAGCCGCCGAGGGTGATCGGGGGCAGCGCGCAAGCGGAGTCGCCGGAGTGGATGCCGGCCTCCTCGATGTGCTCCATGACGCCGCCGAGGTAGAGCTCGGTGCCGTCGTAGAGCGCGTCGACGTCGATCTCCACCGCGTCGTCCAGGAACCGGTCGATCAGCACCGGGTGCTCGGAGATCAGACCGGCGTGCCGCTCCAGGTAGGAGGCGAGCGAGGCCTCGTCGTAGACGATCTCCATGCCGCGGCCGCCGAGCACGTAGGACGGGCGGGCCAGGACGGGGTAGCCGATCTCGTCCGCGATCGCCTTGGCCTCCGCGAAGGAGAAGGCGGTGCCGTGCTTGGGGGCGGGCAGCCCGGCGTCGCGCAGCACGCGGCCGAAGGCGCCGCGCTCCTCGGCGAGGTCGATCGCCTCGGGCTGGGTGCCGACGATCGGCACGCCGTTGTCCTTGAGCGCCTGGGCCAGGCCGAGCGGGGTCTGGCCGCCGAGCTGGACGATCACACCGGCCAGCGGGCCGGCCTGCTGCTCGGCGTGGACGATCTCCAGCACGTCCTCCAGGGTGAGCGGCTCGAAGTAGAGCCGGTCGGAGGTGTCGTAGTCGGTGGAGACGGTCTCCGGGTTGCAGTTGACCATCACGGTCTCGTACCCGGCGTCGGCCAGCGCGAAGGAGGCGTGGACGCAGGAGTAGTCGAACTCGATGCCCTGGCCGATGCGGTTCGGGCCGGAGCCGAGGATGATCACGGCTGGCTTGGTGCGCGGGGCGACCTCGTTCTCCTCGTCGTAGGACGAGTAGAAGTACGGGGTCTTGGCGGCGAACTCGGCGGCGCAGGTGTCGACGGTCTTGAACACCGGGCGGATGCCGAGCGCGTGGCGCACCTCGCGGACCACGTCGGAGCGCAGGCCGCGGATCTCGCCGATCTGCTGGTCGGAGAAGCCGTGCCGCTTGGCGTGGCGCAGCAGCTCGGGGGTGAGCTCGGCCGCCTCGGCCAGCTCGCCGGCGATCTCGTCGAGCAGGAAGAGCTGGTCGACGAACCACGGGTCGATCTTGGTGGACTCGAACACCTCCTCCGAGGTGGCGCCGGCCCGGATGGCGTCCATCGCGGTGTTGATCCGGCCGTCGGTCGGCACGGCGGCCTTGACCAGCAGCTCCGCCTTGTCGCCGACCGGGGTGATCCAGCTGAACTGGGAGCCCTTCTTCTCCAGCGAGCGCAGCGCCTTCTGCAGCGCCTCGGGGAAGTTGCGGCCGAGGGCCATGCCCTCGCCGACGGACTTCATGGTGGTGGTCAGCGTCGCGTCGGCGCTCGGGAACTTCTCGAACGCGAACCGCGGCACCTTGACCACGACGTAGTCGAGGGTCGGCTCGAAGGAGGCCGGGGTCTCCTCGGTGATGTCGTTGGGGATCTCGTCCAGGGTGTAGCCGACGGCCAGCTTGGCGGCGATCTTGGCGATCGGGAAGCCGGTGGCCTTGGAGGCGAGCGCCGAGGAGCGGGAGACGCGCGGGTTCATCTCGATGACGATGACCCGGCCGTCGACGGGGTTGACGGCGAACTGGATGTTGCAGCCGCCGGTGTCGACGCCGACCTCGCGGATGACGGCGATGCCGACGTCGCGCAGGATCTGGTACTCGCGGTCGGTGAGGGTCATCGCCGGGGCGACGGTGATCGAGTCACCGGTGTGCACGCCCATCGGGTCGAAGTTCTCGATGGAGCAGACGACCACGACGTTGTCGTTCCGGTCGCGCATCAGCTCCAGCTCGTACTCCTTCCAGCCGAGGATGGACTCCTCCAGGAGCACCTCGGTGGTCGGCGAGAGGGCCAGGCCCTGGCCGGCGATCCGGCGCAGGTCCTCCTCGTTGTGGGCGAAGCCGGAGCCGGCGCCGCCCATGGTGAAGGAGGGGCGCACCACGACCGGGTAGCCGCCGAGCGTGTCGACGCCGACCAGCACCTCGTCCATGGTGTGGCAGATGACCGAGCGGGCGGACTCGCCGTGGCCGATCTTGGCGTTGACGGCCTCGACGACGCCCTTGAACAGGTCGCGGTCCTCGCCCTTGTTGATCGCCTCGACGTCGGCGCCGATCAGCTCGACGCCGTACTTCTCCAGCGTGCCCGCCTTGTGCAGCGAGATCGCGGTGTTCAGCGCGGTCTGGCCGCCCAGGGTCGGCAGCAGCGCGTCGGGGCGCTCCTTGGCGATGATCTTCTCGACGAACTCCGGGGTGATCGGCTCGACGTAGGTGGCGTCGGCGATCTCCGGGTCGGTCATGATCGTGGCCGGGTTGGAGTTGACCAGCACGACCCGCAGGCCCTCGGCCTTGAGAACGCGGCAGGCCTGCGTGCCCGAGTAGTCGAACTCGGCGGCCTGGCCGATGACGATCGGGCCGGAGCCGATCACCAGGACGGACTTGATGTCAGTGCGCTTAGGCACGCTGGCCCTCCATGAGCTTCACGAAGCGGTCGAACAGGTAGGCGGCGTCGTGCGGGCCGGCGGCCGCTTCGGGGTGGTACTGCACGCTGAAGGCGGGCACGTCGAGCGCCTGCAGGCCCTCGACCACGTCGTCGTTGAGGCAGACGTGGGAGACCTCGACCCGCCCGTAGGGGGTGTCGCTCACCTTGTCCAGCGGCGCGTTCACGGCGAAGCCGTGGTTGTGGGCGGTCACCTCGACCTTGCCGGTGGTGCGGTCCTGCACCGGCTGGTTGATGCCGCGGTGGCCGTACTTGAGCTTGTAGGTGCCGAAGCCCAGGGCGCGGCCGAGGATCTGGTTGCCGAAGCAGATCCCGAAGAACGGGGTCTTGCGTTCCAGCACGCCCTGCGCCACGGCGACCTGGTGGTCGGCGGTGGCCGGGTCGCCCGGGCCGTTGGAGAAGAAGACGCCGTCCGGGTTGACGGCGTAGACGTCCTCCAGGGTGGAGTTGGCCGGCAGCACGTGCACCTCGATGCCGCGCTCGGCCATCCGCTGCGGGGTCATCGCCTTGATGCCGAGGTCCAGCGCGGCGACGGTGAACCGCTTCTCACCGATCGCGGGCACGACGTACGGCTCGGTGGTGGCCACCTCGGCGCACAGGTCGGCGCCCTTCATCTCGGGCGACTGCTGCACCCGGGCGAGCAGGGCTGCCTGGTCGGCCACCGCCTCGCCGGAGAAGATGCCGCAGCGCATCGCGCCGCGCTCGCGCAGGTGGCGGGTCAGCGCGCGGGTGTCGATGCCGCTGATGCCGACGATGCCCTGGCGGACCAGTTCGTCGTCCAGCGAGCGGCGGGAGCGCCAGTTGGACGCCACCCGGGCGGGGTCGCGCACGATGTAGCCGGCGACCCAGATCTGCTGGGACTCGTCGTCCTCGTCGTTCCAGCCGGTGTTGCCGATCTGCGGGGCGGTCATCGCGACCACCTGGCGGTGGTACGACGGGTCGGTCAGGGTCTCCTGGTAGCCGGACATGCCGGTGTTGAAGACCGCCTCGCCGAAGGTCTCGCCGACGGCGCCGTAGGCCTGGCCGCGGAAGGTCCGGCCGTCCTCCAGGACGAGCACGGCGGGGATGCGCTCCCGCCGTTGGCGCTGCGTGGTGGGGGCAGGTGCGGTCATTGCGCGGCCTCTTCCGTCTTCTTCGTCTTCGTACGTGTTGCGAGCTGGGTGATCGCCTCGACCCAGGCGGTGTGCTCATCGGGGTGGTCGGCCCGGAAGCCGGAGTCCAGCTCGGTGCCCTCGTGCGTCCAGGTGACGACGAGCAGCCCGGAGGGGACGACCTTGCCGGCGATCGCGGAGTCCGTCCGGGCACCCGACAGGAGCTCGGCCGGGATCCAGAAGTCCACGTCGCCGGGGCGCTGCACCAGCAGGCCGTCCTCGCCGAGGGTGAGGTCGGCACGGCTGCGGGTGCCCAGGCCGTGCGCGACGACCCGGTCGAGCCAGTTCCCGGCGGTGGTGGTGCCGTGGTACCGGCCGCTGGTCTCCAGGACGGTCCGGCCGGCGCGGGCCGGCACGGCGGGCAGCGGCGGGATGCCGGACTGCAGGGTGCGCCGCCAGTTCCAGCCCTGGCGCATCAGCCAGTAGACCAGGCCGATGATGATCAGCAGGCCGACGGTCCAGCCGATGTACCCGGGCCAGTTGGTGACCTTCGCCTGCTCCTTGGCGAGCAGGATCGTCGCGCCGGTCACGC
Source organism: Kitasatospora sp. NPDC101155 (assembly GCF_044768305.1). NCBI lineage: Bacteria > Bacillati > Actinomycetota > Actinomycetes > Kitasatosporales > Streptomycetaceae > Kitasatospora > Kitasatospora sp. NPDC101155. The sequence goes on from NZ_JBIWPN010000012.1 coordinate 21,545, forward strand.
CGCGCCGCCCTGCTCGGCCAGCTCACCGGCCAGCACGGTGGCGCGACCGCGCAGGAAGGTGGCGTGCACCCGTCCGGGCAGGTCCATGCCCTTGTAGGGGGTGTTGCGGCTGCGGGTGGCGAAGCTGTCCGGGTTCACGGCACCACGGTACGCGGGATCGAACAGCACCAGGTTGGCGGGCTCACCAGCCGAGATCGGCCGGCCGTGCCCGGTGAGACGGCCGATCCGGGCCGGGCGGTGCGACATCCGGTCCGCGACGCCCTCCCAGTTCAGCAGGCCGGTGTCGACCATGGTCTGCTGGACGACCGACAGCGCGGTCTCCAGGCCGACCATGCCCATCGCGGCCACGGCCCACTCGCAGTCCTTGTCCTCGGCCGGGTGCGGCGCGTGGTCGGTGGCGACGGCGTCGATGGTGCCGTCGGCGAGCGCCTTGCGCAGCGCCTGAACGTCCTCGGCGGTGCGCAGCGGCGGGTTCACCTTGTACACCGGGTCGTAGGAGCGGACCAGCTCGTCGGTGAGCAGCAGGTGGTGCGGGGTGACCTCGGCGGTGACGTCCCAGCCCTTGGCCTTGGCCCAGCGGACGATCTCGACCGAGCCGGCCGTGGAGAGGTGGCAGACGTGCAGCCGGGAGCCGACGTGCGCGGCGAGCAGCACGTCGCGGGCGATGATCGACTCCTCGGCGACGGCCGGCCAGCCGCCGAGCCCGAGCTCGCCGGAGACCTGGCCCTCGTTCATCTGGGCGCCCTCGGTCAGCCGCGGCTCCTGGGCGTGCTGGGCGACGACGCCGTCGAAGGCCTTGACGTACTCCAGGGCGCGGCGCATCAGCACCGCGTCGTCCACGCACTTGCCGTCGTCCGAGAAGACCCGGACGGAGGCGGCGGACTCGTGCATCGCGCCGAGCTCGGCGAGCTTCTTGCCCTCCAGGCCGACGGTGACGGCGCCGACCGGCTGGACGTCGCAGTAGCCGGCCTCCTGGCCGAGCCGCCAGACCTGCTCGACCACGCCGGCGCTGTCGGCCACCGGGGTGGTGTTGGCCATCGCGTGCACGGCGGTGAAGCCGCCCATCGCGGCGGCCCGGGTGCCGGTGAGCACGGTCTCGGCGTCCTCGCGGCCGGGCTCGCGCAGGTGGGTGTGCAGGTCGACCAGGCCGGGCAGGGCGATCATGCCGGTGGCGTCGATCTCGATGTCCGCCTCGACCGCCAGACCGGTGCCGATCGCCTTGATGACACCGTCGGCGAGGTGGAGGTCCTGCGGGGCGCCGCCCAGGATCTTGGCGTTGCGGATCAGGTAGCTGACCATGTTGTCGGTTCGCTCGCTGCGCTCGTTCACTGGGCGGTCTCCACGAAGTCGGTGCGGGGGGCGGCGGCGGCGTCGGCGAGGGTGACACCGCCGAGCAGCAGGTAGAGGACGGCCATCCGGACGGAGACGCCGTTGGCGACCTGCTCGACCACGGTGCAGCGCGGCGAGTCGGCGACCTCGGCGGTGATCTCCATGCCGCGGACCATCGGGCCGGGGTGCATCACGATGGCGTGCTCGGGCAGCTGGGCCATCCGGATGCCGTTCATGCCGTAGCGGCGGCTGTACTCGCGCTCGGTCGGGAAGAACGCGGCGTTCATCCGCTCGCGCTGCACCCGCAGCATCATCAGCGCGTCGGTCTTGGGCAGCACGCTGTCGAGGTCGTAGCTGATCTCGCAGGGCCAGTTCCGGATGCCGATCGGCAGCAGGGTCGGTGGGGCGACGAAGGTGACCTGGGCACCGAGGGTGGTCAGCAGGTGCACGTTGGAGCGGGCGACCCGGCTGTGCAGGACGTCGCCGACGATGGTCACCCGGCGCCCGGCGAGGTCCTTGCCCAGCCCGGCGTTGAGGTGGCGGCGCATGGTGAAGGCGTCGAGCAGCGCCTGGGTGGGGTGCTCGTGGGTGCCGTCACCGGCGTTGATCACGCTGCCGTGCAGCCAGTCGGACTGGGCCAGCCGGGCCGGCGCGCCCGAGGCGTGGTGCCGGATGACGACCGCGTCGGCGCCCATCGCCTGCAGGGTCAGCGCGGTGTCCTTGAGGCTCTCGCCCTTGGAGACCGAGGAGCCCTTGGCGGAGAAGTTGATGACATCGGCGGAGAGCCGCTTCTCGGCGACCTCGAAGGAGGTCTTGGTGCGGGTGGAGTCCTCGAAGAAGAGGTTGACGACGGTGCGGCCGCGCAGCGTGGGGAGCTTCTTGACGGCCCGGCCGGAGAGCTGGGCCAGCTCCTCGGCGGTGTCCAGGATCAGCAGCGCGTCGTCGCGGCTGAGATCGGCGGCGGAGACGAGGTGGCGCTTCACGCGGGTTACTCCGGGAGGTGCGGTTCGGTGGGCTGGGAGGCCAGGGCCTGCGAGCTGCGGGCGGTGCAGTCGCGGTCGCCGACCAGGACGGCGTCCACGCCGTCGGTGTCGGACAGGCGCACCTGCACGGCCTCGCGCAGCGAGGTGGGGAGGTTCTTGCCCACGTAGTCGGCCCGGATCGGCAGCTCGCGGTGGCCGCGGTCGACCAGGACGGCGAGCTGGACGGCGCGCGGGCGGCCGATGTCGCTCAGCGCGTCGAGCGCGGCGCGGATGGTGCGGCCGGAGAAGAGCACGTCGTCGACCAGGATCACCAGCTTGCCGTCGATGCCGCCGGGCGGGATCTCGGTGTGCTCCAGGGCGCGGGCGGGCTTCAGCCGCAGGTCGTCCCGGTACATGGTGATGTCCAGGGTGCCCAGCGGGATCTCGCTCCCGGTGATCTGGGCCAGCCGGCCGTGCAGGCGGCGGGCGAGGTGGACGCCCCTGGTGTGGATGCCGAGCAGCACGACGTCCTCCGCGCCCTTGGCGCGCTCGACGATCTCGTGCGCTATCCGGGTGACGACCCGGGCGATGTCCGTGCCGTCCAGCACCTGGTGCGGCGGCCGCGGCGTCGGTTCTCGGTGTGTGGTCATGCCGAAGCGGACCTCCTTCCCCGCCTCACGGGACGGGCCTTAAAGGATGTCTGGGAATTGCCCTCGCCGAACCGGGCGCGGGCTTTGGGTCATCCTATCAGCGCCCCCGGAGGCAAGTGGACGTCCATCATTCCGCTTCATCGAATTAACGCCCCGGATGCGCCGACGATGCGGGCCATTCGCACGACTGCCCCATTCGGCTTGACGCAACACCTTACTCTACGTAACCTCACAGTGAGTTACGAGATGCGCGTCGAACCCACCGGTAACGACGTCGGCAATCGCCCGTGACCCACCACTGAACGCGAAGCAATCTCGTCCGGGGAGATCAATGTCCAGCGACTACGCGAAGCAGCTCGGAGGCAAGCTCCGAGCGATCCGCACTCAGCAGGGTCTCTCCCTGCACGGTGTCGAGGAGAAGTCCCAGGGGCGCTGGAAGGCAGTCGTCGTCGGCTCGTACGAGCGCGGCGACCGTGCGGTCACCGTGCAGCGGCTGGCCGAGCTCGCCGAGTTCTACGGCGTTCCGGTGCAGGAGCTCCTGCCCGGCGGTACGCCGGGCGGCGCGGCCGAGCCGCCGCCGCGCCTGGTCCTCGACCTGGAGAGACTGACCCAGGTCCCGTCCGAGAAGGCCGGCCCGCTGCAGCGCTACGCGGCGACCATCCAGAGCCAGCGCGGCGACTACAACGGCAAGGTCCTCTCGATCCGCCAGGACGATCTGCGCACGCTGGCCGTGATCTACGACCAGTCGCCGTCGATCCTCACCGAGCAGCTGATCTCCTGGGGCGTGCTCAACCCCGACGCGCGCCGCGCGGTGCGCGAGGAGGACGCGAGCTGACGCTCGCCGCACCGGCTCCCATCGGTGAGCAACACCAAGTAGTACCAAGCAGAAACGTCACGGCGCGGTCCCGGGGTTCGGGGGCCGCGCCGCGGTGTCTCCCGGCGACGTCCGGTCAGCAGACCGTGCCCAGGCTGTAGCCCGGCTGCGCCGCGACGCCGTCCAGCCGCACCGGCCGGGCGGCCGGCGCCCAGTCCGGCCCGCCGCTGGACCAGGCCCAGGCCGCGGGAAGGTACTCGCCGCAGGAGGCGGCCGAGCCCTGCGAGCCGTGCAGCACCGCGACGGCCGGCAGCTCCAGCGCCAGCCCGGCGCAGAGCACCGCGCAGACCAGCTCCAGGTCCTCGTCGTTGATCCGCACCACGCCGTCCTCCCACTGCAGCACCCGGGCCGCGGCGGTGAGCTTGCCGTCCGGCGCGTCCACCCGCAGGCGCAGCTCGTAGACCCCGGCGCCCGCGCCGACCAGCATCCGGCGGAACACCTCGCCCCCGCGCTGGTAGGCGGCGCGCACCCAGCGGGCCTGCTCCTCGTCGGCCTCGCCCGCGCCCCCGTACAGACCGCCGTCGAGCAGCAGGTCGACGTGGCAGAGCGTCAGCCCGTTCTCCCGGGCCCGGACCAGGCGCGGCACGAAGTCCCCGGCCAGTTCCTCGCCCCGGTAGGCCAGCAGCTGGGTCTGCAGCGGCGGGTTGACCAGGTAGCGGTCGCGCGCGGCGGGCTCGGTCGGGTCCAGCCGGTGCAGCAGGCAGAACTCCTCGAAGTCCTGCGGGTGGAACATCCGGGCCCGGACGGTCTCGAACCGCTCCAGCGCGTCGGCCAGCAGTTCGGCGGTGTCGGCCAGGTAGCGCTCGAAGTCAGGGGCGTCGCACACGCCCCAGGCACGGGCCCGCTGGAAGTCCGCGGCGTTGGTGAGCACCCCGATGACGAACGCCTGCTCGGCCCCCTCGGCCGGCCGCAGCCGGTGCGGTGCCCGCAGCGCGGGCCGCAGGCCGCCGGCGGTGCAGTCGGAGTTACGGCGGGCGCGGCCCTTGCGGCTGGTCATCGAGGCTCCTGGCGTCGGCGGGCGACCGTCGGCGGTGCGACGGTCAGCGGCGGGGGCTCGCCGCTGACCGTGTTACTCCCCAGTTCCGCGCGCCACACACGTACGGCGTGTCACAGGAATGTAACCACCGGTAATACCGGTCGCCGTCTCCGCGTCACCTCACGCCGAACGCGGCACCCGGGCCAGCTGGCGGGACTGGGCGACCAGGCGGCCTGCCTCGTCCCAGATCTCGGCGTCCTCCTCGAAGTAGCCGCCGGCCAGGTTGCGGGTGGCGTGGGTGACCCGCAGCCAGCCCGGGGCCGGCCTGGCCCGCAGGTGGACGGTCAGTTCGACGGTCGGGGCCCAGCCGGGCAGGCCGAGGTCGAAGGTGACCGGCGGCAGCGCGTCGGCGACCAGCAGGAGCAGCAGCGGGTCGGGCTCGCGGCCGTCGCGGAGCCGGAACCAGCCCTGGATCCGCCCGTTGCCGGAGGGCTGCCCGAGTGCCCAGCCGACGGTGGCCGGGTCGAGCCGCAGGTCGAAGCGCTCCAGCAGGGCGGCCTGCTCGATCAGCTGCCGGGGCGCGTGCTCGACGCCGATGCACCGGTCCGGCGGCGGCAGCTGCGGCGGAACGGCACTGGTGCGCACCTCACCGTCGGCGGCGGCGAGGTCACCGTGGCTGGCCACCACCCGCAGCCGCTCGACGCCGTCCTGACTGAGCGAGGCGGTGCCGGTGGACAGGCCGCGACCGGTGCGCAGCACCTCGGTGCGGACGGTGGCCGGGCCGGGGGTCGAGGCGGACAGGTAGTAACCGCTGATCGACACCGGGTCGGGGTGCTCGCCGTGCTCCAGCGACAGCGCGTGTCCGGCCACGGCGAGCAGCAGCCCCCCGTTGACCCCGCCGCCGATCTGCCAGCCGGCACCGAGCTCGGCGTCGTAGCGGCCGGCCTCGTCGGGGTGTCTGGTCAGGGCGATGCCCTGGTCGAACTCGCTGCGGGTCGCAGTGGTCATGGGGGTGGCCTGCCCTTCAAGTTACTGGCGAGTAGGGCTCCACATTACGCCTGCCGGGTGAAACACGGAACGGCCGTCGGATCCGGGTTCGCGGATCCGACGGCCGTTCGCAGGGCATGACCGTTACCGGCGGATGCTCGGCTTCAGCTCCAGGAAGCGGGCGAGCATGCCGTTCACGAAGGCCGGGGAGTCGTCCGTGGAGAACTCCTTGGCGATCTCGACGGCCTCGTCCAGGACGACCGCGTCCGGGACGCCGTCCTCCCAGATCAGCTCGTACGCGCCGAGCCGCAGGACGTTGCGGTCCACGATCGGCATCCGGTCGAGGGTCCAGCCCACCGCGTACTGCTCGATCAGGTCGTCGATGCGACGGGCGTGCTGGACGTACCCCTCGATCAGCTCCATGGTGTACTCACCGACCTGCGGGGTGCCCTCGTCGGGCTTCGGGTCGCGGGCGCGGGCCACCCAGTCGGCGAGGACCTGCTGCGGGTCGACCCCGCGGTGGTCGGCCTCGAAGAGGATCTGGAAGGCCCGGGTACGGGCCTTGCTACGTGCGGCCGACACGGACTTACTTCACCCGGCCGAGGTAGCTGCCGTCGCGGGTGTCGACCTTGACCTTCTCACCGGTGGTGATGAAGAGCGGGACCTGGATCTCGGCACCGGTCTCCAGGGTGGCCGGCTTGGTGCCACCGGTGGAGCGGTCGCCCTGGACGCCCGGCTCGGTCTGGGCGATGACCAGCTCGACGGAGGTCGGGAGCTCGATGTACAGCACCGCGCCCTCGTTGGTGGCGACCAGGGCCTCGAAGCCCTCCAGCAGGTAGTTGGCGGCGTCGCCGACGACGGCCGGCTCGATCGCGATCTGGTCGTAGGTGTCCATGTCCATGAACACGAAGTTCTCGCCGTCCTTGTACGAGAACTGCATGCCGCGCTTGTCGACGTTGGCGGTCTCGACCTTGGTGCCGGCGTTGAAGGTCTTGTCGACGACCTTGCCCGTCAGGACCTCCTTGAGCTTGGTCCGAACGAAGGCCGGGCCCTTGCCGGGCTTGACGTGCTGGAACTCGACGACGGACCAGAGCTTGCCGCCCTCCAGCTTGAGGACCATGCCGTTCTTGAGATCGTTCGTGGAAGCCACGGGCGCACTTACTCCTGGATATAGCTGTCAAGGAACCAAGGGTTCGCGTCCTGCCACGGACGGCCGTCGGGGGCCGCCGTCACAGGGCGAGGAGCTCCTTGGTGGTGATGGTGAGCAGCTCGGGCCCGCCCTCTTCGAGGGGGCGCACGACGAGCGTGTCCTCGATCCGGACCCCGCCCTTGCCCGGGAGGTGAACCCCTGGGCCGACGGTGACCGGTACGCGGCTGTCCAGTTTACCCATGTCCGACGGACCGAGGCGCGGCGCCTCCCGGATCTCCAGCCCGATGCCGTGGCCCACCGGGTGCGGCGAGGCCTCGCTGTGGCCCGCCGCCTCCAGGACCTGCCGCGCGGCCCGGTCGGGTACGCACTGCTCCACGCCCGGTCCGAGCGCCTCCCGGCCGGCCCGCTGGGCACGGAAGACCAGCCGGTGCAGCTCGACCTGCCAGGGCGCGGGGGCGGCGCCGATCACGAAGGTCCGGGCGGTCGAGACGCGGTAGCCGCGGTACTGGGCGCCCATCACCACGGTGAGGAAGTCGCCCTCCTCCACCCGGCGGTCGGTCGGCTGGTGGGCGGGCTGGCCGGAGTGGCTGCCGGTGCCGACCGAGACCGGGAAGGCGGCCCGGTCGGCGCCGTGGTCGATCATCCGGCGCTCCAGCTCCATCGCCAGGTGCCGCTCGGTGCGGCCGACCAGGATCGACTCCAGCAGCTCGCCGAGCGCCTGGTCGGCGATCTCGGCGGCGATCCTCAGGTCGGCGATCTCGCGCTCGTCCTTCACCACCCGCAGCCGCTCCACCACCTGGCCGAGGTCCGCCAGCCGGGCGCCCTCCGCCAGGTTCCCCACCGCCCGGTGCCGGGTGACGGTCAGGTCGTGCTCCTCCACCGCCAGGTCCCGCACCCCCAGCCGCGCGGCCGCGGCCGTGGCGGCCAGCGCGGTGTCCGCCCCGGCCGGTACCGGCATCTGGGTGACGTCGGCGGTGATCAGGTGCTCCCCCGAGTCGTCCGGCGGCAGGTCGTCCGGCACCGCCAGCAACGCCCGCTCCCTGGTCAGCAGCAAGGTCGCCCCGCACGGCGCGCAGCCCGTCAGGTACCGCACGTTCGCCGCCCGGGTGACCAGCGCCGCATCGGCCCCGGCCACACTGCAGTGCTCCCGCACCCGCTCCCGCCGCCCCGTGTACGCATCGGCCATGCGTCGAGCCTACGAACCCCCGGCCCGAACCGCCCGCCGAGCGCCCCCAGGGGGAGGGCGACGGTCGCGCGCCGCTGCCCGTTCTCGACCATCGGACCTTGCCCCGCGCGCCTCCGGGAATGGGCGGGGCGGAGTTCACGTTGAGGCCAGATGAAAACGACTTCCATTTCGGTGTACGGTTTCGACCCAGCCCCTCGAACCCGGCACCCGAGGCCCAGGAGGACACCCCATGGCCCGCAGCGAACTACGCCCCGTGATCAGGCTCCGCTCCACCGCCGGCACCGGCTACACGTACGTGACCCGCAAGAACCGCCGGAACGACCCGGACCGGATGGTCCTGCGCAAGTACGACCCGGTCGTGGGCCGGCACGTCGACTTCCGCGAAGAGCGCTGAACGAACACCCCGCAACCACCCCGGAGGAGCCCAGCCATGAAGTCCGGAATCCATCCCAGCTACCGCCCGGTCGTCTTCCGCGACAAGGTCGGCGGCCTCGCCTTCCTCACCTGCTCGACGGTCACCAGCGACCGCACCGTCGAGTGGGAGGACGGCAACACCTACCCGGTGATCGACGTCGAGATCTCCTCGGCGAGCCACCCCTTCTACACCGGCCAGTCCCGGGTGCTCGACACCGCCGGCCGGGTCGAGCAGTTCCGCCGCCGGTACGGCGACCGGCACTGACGACGAGCGAAACGGCGCCTCCCCGCCCGGGGGAGGCGCCGTTTCGGCGTCCGGAAGGAGCCTCAGCGCGGCGGCGGGACCGACACCACCATGGTCAGCCGCAGCGCCCGCTCCCCTGCATTGCGGTAGACGTGCGCGTACGAGGCGTCGAAGGAGACCGTGCTGCCGGCCGGCACCGGGTGGTCCGTGCCGTCGTGCACCAGGGTCAGCTCGCCCTCGTCGACCCGGACGATCTCCACCGTCCCGGCCGGGTGCGGCTCGGAGGAGTACTCCTCGCCCGGCTCCATCCGCCACTCCCACAGCTCCAGCGGCCCGGGCGCCTCGATCCCGTGCAGCAGGGTGCCGGTCCCGCCGCTCTCACCGCTCCAGAGCGGCACGGCCTGGTCGCCGGGGATGATCCGGACGTCCGGGCCCTCCTCGTAGTCGAGCAGCGTGGCGATGGAGACGCCGAGCGCGTCGCCGAGCCGGACCACGGTGGCCACGCTCGGGTTGGTGCGGCCCTGCTCGATCTGGACGATCATGCCGCGGCTCACCCCGGAGCGGGCGGCGAGGGCGTCCAGGGTGTGGCCGCGCTCGGCGCGCAGTCGCTTGAGGTTCCGGGCGAGGGCCTGGGAGACGAGGTCGGGGTCCGGCACGCGGGCAGTCCTCCGGTGTCCACAATACGGAAAGTGCAGAATATTGTTCGGCGAGGTGCAGCTCAGTGAACTACGCTGCCTTCTCGGCAACGAGTCCATCCGACTGTACTTCGGAGTGCATTGTGCTGTCCTCGATCTCCTGGCACCTCCAGTGACCGTCCTGCTCGCCCTCTCCGCCAGCCTGCTCACCGGCCTGGGCGACTTCGGCGGCGGCGTCCTCACCCGCCGACTGCCCGCGCTCGCCGTCGTGGTCGTCTCCCAGACCGCGGCCACCGTCGTCCTCCTCCTCGCGGTCCTGGCCACCGGCGGCTGGGCGGACGCCTCCCCCGCCCTCTGGTACGCCGTCGCCGCCGGGGTGATCGGCCCGTTCGCGATGCTCGCCTTCTACCGGGCGCTCGCGCTCGGCCCGATGGGCGTGGTGTCCCCGCTGGCCACCGTCGGCGTCGTGGTGCCGGTCGGCGTCGGGCTGGCGCTCGGCGAGCGGCCCGGTCTCGGCCAGGTGGCCGGGATCGCGGTGGCCGTGGCCGGCGTGGTGCTGGCCGGCGGCCCCGAGCGCGGCGGGCCGTCCGCCGCCCGTACGGCCCTGCTGCTCACCCTGGCCGCCGCGTTCGGCTTCGGCGCCAACATGGCCCTGCTCGCCCAGGCCTCGGCCGGCGGCGGGTTGCTGCTCGTGCTGTGCGTCCAGCGGCTCGTCAACGTCGCCGTCGGCGGCGCCGCGCTGCTGTTCGGCCTGCGCGGTACCGACACCTCCGGGCTGCTGCCCGAGCTGCGCGCCCGGCTGCCCCTGCTCACCGCCGTCGGGCTGGCCGACGTCGCCGGCAACGCCACGTACGCGATGGCCTCGCACAGCGGCTCGGCGGCGGTGGCCGCCGTGCTCGCCTCGCTCTACCCCGTGGTCACCGCGCTGCTGGCGCGCGGAGTACTCAAGGAGCGGCTGCGCCCGGTCCAGGTGGTCGGCGCCGGGCTCGCCGTCGCGGGCACGCTGCTGCTCGCGGCAGCGTGACCGACGGACTACTCCGCGGGCGTCCAGCGCTTCTCGACCCCGGCCAGCTTCCAGTAGGCGATCGCGATCGCCCACACCACCACGAACAGCCCGGCGATCGCGTACCCGACGTTGTCCAGCGAGATGTCCGCGATGAACCCGGTGACCGGGTCGGTCAGGTCGAGCTTCTCGTGCAGCACCCCGACCAGCTCGATGGTGCCGATGATGAAGGCCACCGCGATCGACAGCCCGGTGATGGTCAGGTTGTAGTACACCTTGCGCACCGGGTTGGAGAACGCCCACTGGTACGCGAAGTTCATGAAGGTCCCGTCCAGGGTGTCGAACAGGCTCATCCCCGCCGCGAACAGCAGCGGCAGGCAGACGATCGCGTACCAGGGCAGCCCGGCCGCCGCACCCGAGCCGGCCATCACCATCAGGGTGACCTCGGTCGCGGTGTCGAAGCCCAGGCCCAGCACCATGCCCACCGGGAACATCTGTCCGGGCCGGGTGATCGAGCGGGTCGCCCGGTTCAGCACCCGGGCCATGAAGCCGCGCGAGTTGAGGTGCTCCTCCAGCTGCGCCTCGTCGTACTTCCCGGCCCGCATCGAGCGGAACACCTTGAGGATGCCGACCAGCGCCGCCAGGTTGAGCGCGCCGATCAGGTAGAGGAAGGCGCCGGAGGCCGTGGTGCCGACCAGCCCGAGCCACTTGTGGGTGGCCGAGTCGTCGTCCATCAGCGTGTTCGCCAGCTGGGCGCCGCCCGCCACCAGGGCGGCCATGAGGACCACCATCGAGGAGTGCCCGAGGGCGAACCAGAACCCGACCGAGACCGGCCGCTTGCCGTCCGCCATCAGCTTGCGGGTGGTGTTGTCGATCACCGCGATGTGGTCGGCGTCGAAGGCGTGCCGCATGCCGAGGGTGTACGCGGTGATACCCAGGCCCACCCCGAAGACCTGGGTCCCGACCGCGTAGTTGTGCGGCGCGACCAGGAAGACGAGCGTCCCGAAGGCCACCACGTGCATGGCCAGGATCACCCCCATCAACCCGGCCGTGCGGATGGTGTCCTCGCGCTTCCACCTGAAGGTGGGCAGGACCGAGGGGGCCGCCTCCGTGGGAGTGGCGGTTTCGGGCAGGGTCATCTTCGGATCACGCTCCAGCACCTCGTGGAAAGACTTCGTGAGATGCCGTGGCCGGTCTCCTGGCTTACGGGGCTTCCGGACCCGCCTTCCCAGGCGCACGAGGCGCCCAGTGGCACGTGGGTTCGGACAACTCTCCCCCGATCACAGTGGCGAGGGCCGCTCCGGACTGGGACCCCTGAGGGTCCGTCACCGGTCTTCCCGAGCACCACGGCGGGGAACACCGTAGGGGCAGTCCACCACCCTCGCAAGGTTGCGCACCTGTGCAGGTGTCCAGGATCACAGGTCGTGAGCTGCCAGAATGTCCGCATGCATCTCGTACCGGCCGACCGCGCGGGCCACCGCACCATCGACGGCCACCGGGTCTGCGAGGCCATCGCCGCGATCGGCGACACCGCGCACGTCCGGTCCTGGGCCGAGCGGTTCTCCCTGCTCGCCGACCCCGGACGGCTCGCCCTGCTGCTCGCCCTGCACCGGGCTGGCCCGCTCGCCGTCAGCGACCTGGCGGTTGCCACCGGCATGCGCGACCCCGCCGTCTCCCAGGCCCTGCGACTGCTGCGCACGGCGGGCGTGGTCACCGGGGACAAGGACGGACGCGTGGTGCGCTACCGGCTCGTGGACGACAGCATGCGCCCCCTCCTCGACGAGTGCGCCGCCGGAGAACACCACGAACCCACCGCAGCGGCGGGCTGACCGACACTCGGGCCCGGCCGTCTCTCGCAAGGGGCCCCCGGGAGCGGCCCGGATGAGTACGATCATGAGGTGCCGTCCCACCCCCACGTCTGGCCCGCCGACCGCTGGAACACCCGCCCGGTCAAGGCCCGCGTGCTGGCGGTCGCCCGCACCCTCACCTCGGCGACCCGGGTCCTGGACGTCCTCACCCTGCTGAACCAGGACGGCATCGAGCGGTACTTCACCGTCAACCCCGGCTCCGCCTTCGCCGACCGCGGCCTCACCGACTACCTGCGCGACCTGCCCGGCTACACCGTGCTGGAGTGGGAGGACGCCGTCCGCCGCCGCTTCGACCTGGCCGTCGCCTGCGCCGTCCACGCCTCCATGCACCGGCTGGACGCCCACCTGGTCGTCCTCCCGCACGGCGCCGGCTACAACCGCCTGGTCACCGAGTCCACCGGCGACACGGTCAGCGCCGCGGGCCTGTCCCGCAACGAACTCACCCACCGGGGGCGGGTGTTCGTGGACGTCCTCGGCCTCTCCCACCCCGAGCAGCTGGACCGGCTGCGGGTCTCCTGCCCCGAGGCCCTGGACGTCGCCCGGGTCGTCGGCGACCCGTGCTTCGACCGGATCCTCGGCAGCGTACGCTCCCGGGACGCCTACCGCGCCGCACTCGGCGCCGTCGACGGCCGCCGGCTCGTCGTCGTCAACTCCACCTGGAGCGGGCACTCGTTACTCGGCCGCCGCCCCGACCTGCCCCGCCGCCTGGTCCGCCGGCTGCCCGCCGACGAGTACACGGTGGCCGTCGTGCTGCACCCCAACATCTGGAGCCGGCACGACCCCGAGACGCTGCTCGACGACGCCCGCCGGATGGGCCTGCGGCTGATCCCGCCGCACCAGGGCTGGCAGGCCGCACTGGTCGCCGCCGACTGCCTGATCGGCGACCACGGCTCGGTCTCCGTCTACGGCGCCGCCCTGGGCCGCCGCACCCTGCTGGTCGCCACCGGCGCCGCCGAACTCGACCCGCACTCCCCCAGCTACGCCTTCGGCCAGGCCGCGCCCGTCCTCGACCCGGACGGCGACCTCGCCGCCCAGCTCGAACAGGCCCTGGCCCGGGACCCGGCCGACCTCAGCGACATCACCGACCGCTCGCTCGCCCACCACGGCGAATCCGCCCGGCTGCTGCGCCCGCTGCTCTACTCCTTCCTGGAGCGCCTGGACGAACCCGAGGGCGAACCCGTCCTGCCGCCCTACCCCAAGCCCGTCCCGCGCCCCGGCGGCACCGACCGGCCCACCGCGTACGACGTCGAGGGCAAGAGCGAGGGGACGGAGGTCAGCCTGCGGCGCTACCCCTTCGACCCGAACGACCCCACCCCGCGCGGCTTCCACGCGCTCACCGACGACCACCCGGGCGACGCCCTGCGCTACACCGCCGAGGTCCTCGCCCGCACCGAGCCGCACGCCGAACACCCCGCCACCCACTGGCTCGCCGACACCGCCGCCGAACTCCCCGGCCTCGCCGTCGCGGTGGCCGCCCTCGGCCCGGCCCGCCACCTGCTCAGGCTGCACACCGGCCGGCTGCTGGAGGCCCTCGCCGAACGGGACTTCGGCCGTGCCGAGCCCGTTCTCGACCCGCTGCTGCTCGGCTCCGCCGTGGCCTCCTGGCTCGCCGACGGCGGCGACCCGGCCGGCCTGCCCGAACACGGCCTCACCGTCCGCACCGGCGAGCACCGCACCCGGGTGTCCTTCCGGACCGGTCCTTAGGGCCGCAGCTCCCGCAGCCGGGCGCGGCTGCGCTCCGCCAGATCCGGGTCTTCCAGCTCCTCGGCCAGGGCGACCAGCAGGGTGTGGGCCTGGGCCTCCTTGGGGTACTGGCTCAACTCCCTGGCCTTCCGAACACAGGCCTCGGCCTGGGTCACGGCGACGTCGAGCTGTCCGAGAGCGTGGTGTGCCCGCGCTCGAACCAGCGGCAGCTTCATCAGCATGTCGAGGTCCTCGGTGCCCTCCGCCCGCGTGGCGGCCTCGGCAAGGACGGTCAACGCCTGCTCGGGGCGACCGTCAGCGATCAGCGCCTGCGCGAGGTGGTACCGCTGCACGGTCTCGCCGTGATCGTCGCCCCGGTTCTCCTCCAGGGCCAGTGTGAACCGCTCCACTGCCCGCCCCGGCCGTCCGTCAGCGAGGCACAGCAGGCCGTCCATCTCGTAGAGAACACCCACGACGAGGCGGTCGGTCACCAACGGAACCAACTCGGTGGCGCGCGCCAACTGCTCGGCGGCGAGCAGGTACTCCTTACGCTCGTAGTGAGCGCGGGCAAGCTGGTTGCGGAGTCGGACCACAACGTTGGGCTGGTTGTCCCACTGAGCCGACTCGACACCGAGCCGGTGGGTGGCGATCAGGTCCTGGTAGTGCTTGCGGTTGTGGTAGAGCGGCCAGAGCGACTCGCAGATCCGCCACACCTCGCCGTGCCATCGCTGCTCAGCGGCCGTCTCCACCACCGCGCGCAGATTGGCACGCTCCGCCTGCATCCATTCCAGTGCCTCCGCATAGGAGCCGAAGCCCGGCAGACCCTCGCCGCTCGGGTCCTGCAGTCGCAACCGCGCCCCCATCGCACGGTCCGCCAGCGACGCGCGCCCCCGGAAGTACGCCACCACACGAGCCAGGATCTCGGTCCGGTTCGGGAGCTCACGGGTCCGGTCGTAGGCGTGCAGCCGCACCACGTCATGAGCCCGGAAGCGTTCCTCTTCGTCGTCGTCCACCACCTCATCGAGCAGGTGCACGGCGCGGAGCTCGTTCAGCGCTTCCCGCGCCTGCTCGACTCCCACCGCGCAGGCCAGTTCGACCGAGACGAAAGGTCCCGGGTGCACACCGATCAGGTGGTAGAGGGCCCGGCCCTCCGACGAGAGTCGCTCGTAGACCAGGTCGTAGGTCGGGCGAAGGTCTCCCTCTTCATCGTTCAGCATGACCAACCTGCCCTCCCGATCGTGCAGTTCGGCCACCACCCGGCCAACTGCCAGCCGATCGCGGTCCAACAGCTGGCTCCCGACCGCATTCAGCGCGAGCGGTAGCCCACCGCACAGCTCGACCAACTCCGCCAACTCCTGGTCGGTACCCCGCTCCGCACCCAGCCAAGCCCGCACCAGATCGGCGCCGGCCGCCGCGCTCAACGGCCCGAGCTGCCGCACCTCGGCGCCGTCCGTCCGCAGCGCGGGCAGCCGCCGCCGACTCGCCACCACCACCAGCCCGCTGGACGGGAGCAACGCCCGGACCTCGGCTGCGTGTTCGACGTTGTCCAGGAAGAACAGGCAGCGGCGCTCGGCGGTGACGGTACGGAACTCGGTGAACCGCTCCGCCTCCACCGCCGGGGGCTCCGTACCGAGGGCACGCAGGAATCCGGCCAGGAGTTCGGCGAGGTCCACCCCGCCCTGGTGCCGGTAGGCCTGGAGATCGGCGTAGAGGTCGCCGTCCGGGAAGTGCGACCGGTGCTCCTTGGTGAACCTGGCGATCAACTCGGTCTTCCCGACCCCGCCGAGTCCGGTGATCACGACGATGGCCGGCTCACCCTCGTCGAGCCGATCGAGCGCCCCGGTCAGCGCGGCGAGTTCCGGCTCGCGGTTGACGAAGGGGCCGTGCGGCGCGCGGACCTGACGTGGCCTCGGCACCGGATCCGGCTGGTGGAAGTGCACCGACCCGATGCTGTCGGCCTGCACCACGTGGCCGCCCACCGTGGCGCCTGACACGGTGTTCGTCACCTCGCGCCGATCCATCCGTGTGCTCCCTCCGGCCGGTCTGGGCCCAGCCTACGGGCCGGGCCTGCGGCCGGTGGGCGGATCAGCCGTTCAGGCCGCCTGGCAGGTCGGGCACCAGAACAGGTTGCGGGCGGCGTGCTCCTCGGTCCGGACGCCCGTGCCGCAGACCAGGCAGGGCATCGCGGCGCGGCGGTAGACGTACACCTCGCCGCCGTGGTCGTCCACCCGGGGCGGACGGCCCATGGCCTCGGGGGTGTGCTCGGGGCGGACGGTGTCGATCCGGCCGGCGGCGACGCCCTCGCGCATCAGGGCGACCAGGTCGGCCCAGATCGCGTCCCACTCGCCGCGGGTGAGGTCGCGGCCGGCCCGGTGCGGGTTGATGTGGTGCCGGAACAGCACCTCGGCGCGGTAGACGTTGCCCACCCCGGCCAGCACCTTCTGGTCCATCAGCAGCGCGGCGACGGTCGTACGGCTGCCGGATATCCGGCGCCAGGCGGCCTCCGGGTCGGCGTCGGCGCGCAGCGGGTCCGGGCCGAGCCGGGCGGCGACAGCGGCCTTCTCGGCACCGGTGATCAGCTTGCAGGTGTTGGGGCCGCGCAGGTCGGCGTAGCCGTCGTCGTTGGCCAACCGCAGCCGGACCAGCCCGACCGGCTCGGGCGCGGGACCGGTGCCGAAGGTGAGACCGCCGTAGAGGCCGAGGTGGATGTGCACCCAGGCGCCCTCCTCGAAGCCGAGGAAGAGGTGCTTGCCGGTGGCCTCCGCGCCCGTGAGCAGCTGCCCGTCGATCACCTTGGCCTCGTCGGCGAACCGGCCCTGCGGGCTGGAGACCGCGACCGGGCGGTCACCGAAGGCCTTGCGGTTCTCGGCGGCGAGGCGGTGGATGATGTGGCCTTCCGGCACGGGCGTCAGCTCCTCCAGAAGTGGTACGGCAGGACAGGGTCCATCATCGCAGCCGCCACCGACAGCTCCACGACCGCGCAGGTCAGCGGACCGGCATGCCCATCAGCCGGGCCAGGATGACCCGGTCCAGCTCGGCGGCCGTACCGGCGACGTCCAGGTAGGAGTTGTCGATGATCGGCAGCCCGGAGTTGTACCAGCCGGCCATCCGCCCGTGGATCCGCGCCACCTCCTCGTCGCCGAGCCGCCGGGTGCCGCTGCGGCGGGCGTTGCGGCGCAGCACCGAGTCCAGGCTGGGCAGCAGGACGACCGGGATCATGCCGGGGCCGATGTGCCGCTTCCAGCCGCCGAGGCCGATGGCCGGGCGATCCGGGAAGACGGCGTCGTCGATGATGCAGGAGATGCCGTTGGCCAGGTAGTTGCGGCAGGCGAAGCCGCAGGTGCGACGGGCCAGCCGGTACTGGGCCTCGGAGGCGTTGTTCCAGCCGGACTGCGGGTTGGCGAAGCCGGACTGCACCCACTCCCGGACGTCGTCCAGGCTGATGTGCGCGGTCGGGGTGGCCCGGCGCTCGGCCCAGTACCGGGCGACGGTGGTCTTGCCCGCCCCGGCGGGGCCGATCAGCAGGACGGCGATCGGACCGGCGGGCGCGTGCCGCTGCGGCGGGTGGGCGGGGAGCTGGACGGGCGCGCCGGTGGGCAGCACGAAGTGCCCGGTGCCCCCGGCCGGAACGGGCGCGCTCGGCGCGGGCGCGGGCGCCGCGGCCGGAGCGGGCGCGGGCACAGCAGCCGGAGCGGGTGCGGGAGCCGGTGCGGGAGCCGGTGCGGGCGGCGCAGCGGGCGCGGGTGCCTGCGCGGGCGGCGGTGCCGCGGCGGGCACCGGCCCCGGAGCGACGGCAGGAGCAGCCGCGGGCCGGACCGTCGGCGGCGGCAGAGAAGGCGGCGGAGAAGGCGGCGGAACCGGCGCCCCCGACGGGGTCACCCCCGTACCGCCCCCCGGCGGCGCCGGCGGAGCGGCGGGACGCGGCGGGACCTGCCCACCTGCGGCGTACTGCGTCACGACACCTCCCGACCACACCTCTCACCGGGGACACTACACGGCGGCCCGGCGGCGGGCACAGTCCGCCGCCGGGCCACTGACCAGCGGTCAGCGCGAGGTGAGCTGCTCCGCCAGGGCGCGCAGCGCCAGCTCGTACGACCCGATCCCGAAGCCCGCGATGGTCCCGGAGGCCACCGCCGCGATCACCGAGTTGTGCCGGAAGGTCTCCCGGGCGTACGGGTTGGAGATGTGCACCTCGATCAGCGGCGCGGTGCGCTGCGCCGCCGCGTCCCGCATCGCGTACGAGTAGTGGGTGAACGCGCCCGGGTTGATCACCACGGGCACCTTCCCGTCGGCCGCCTCGTGCAGCCACTCCACCATCCGCTGCTCGGAGTTGGTCTCGTGCACCTCGACCTCGAAGCCGAACTCCTTGCCCAGCGCGGTGCAGCGCTCGACCAGTCCGGCGTACGAGGTGGCGCCGTAGACGTCCGGCTCGCGGCTGCCCAGCCGACCGAGGTTGGGGCCGTTGAGCACCATCACCCGGGTCACGCCGAGACCTCCGCGTACGCGGCGACCAGCAGGGACGGGTCCGGGCCCTCCAGCACGGAGGTCTTGCCGAGGCCGTCCAGGACGATGAAGCGGATCAGGTCGCCGCGCGACTTCTTGTCGATCTTCATCGCGTCCAGCAGCTTCGGCCAGGCGTCCGCCCGGTAGCTCAGCGGCAGGCCGACCGAGGCCAGCACGGTGCGGTGCCGGTCGGCCGTCTCGTCGTCCAACCGCCCGGCCAGCCGGCCGAGTTCGGCGGCGAAGACCATGCCGATGGAGATCGCCGCGCCGTGCCGCCACTTGTAGCGCTCGTTGCGCTCGATGGCGTGGCCCAGGGTGTGGCCGTAGTTGAGGATCTCCCGCCGGCCGGACTCCTTGAGGTCCCCGGAGACCACGTCGGCCTTGACCTGGATGGCGCGGCGAATGAGCTCGACGGTGTGCGGGCCGGCCGGGGTCTTCGCTCCCTCCGGGTCGGCCTCGATCAGGTCGAGGATGGCCGGGTCGGCGATGAAGCCGCACTTGATGACCTCGGCGAGGCCGGAGACGTAGTCGTGCTTGGGCACGGTCTCCAGGGTGCCGAGGTCGGCCAGCACGCCCACCGGCGGGTGGAAGGCGCCGACCATGTTCTTGCCCTCGGCGATGTTGATGCCGGTCTTGCCGCCGACGGCCGCGTCGACCATGCCGAGCAGCGTGGTGGGCATGGAGATCCAGCGCACCCCGCGCAGCCAGGTCGCGGCGACGAAGCCGGCCAGGTCGGTGGTGGCGCCGCCGCCGAGGCCGACGATGACGTCACTGCGGGTGAACCCGGTCTGCCCGAGCACCGACCAGCAGTACGCGGCGACCTCGGCGCTCTTCGCGTCCTCGGCGTTGGGCACCTGGAGCGCGATCGCCTCGTACCCCTCGCCGACCAGGTCGTCCCGGACGGCGTCGGCGGTGGCGGCCAGCGCCTCCGGGTGGATGATCGCGACCCGCTTGGCCCGGCCGCCGATGAGCGGCGCCAGCTCACCGAGCAGCTGGTGCCCGATCAGCACGTCGTACGGGTCGTGGCCGGCGCTGCCGCCGACGTGGATCCTGACGATGTTGTCAGTCATGGGGGGTCTTCAGCTCCAGTGCTTCCAGTACGGCGTCCGCGACCTGCGCGGGGGTTCGGCCGGCGGTGTCGACCACGGCGGTGGCCACCTCCAGGTAGAGGGGGCGGCGGGCCTCCATCAGCTCGCGCCAGCGGGCCCGCGGGTTGACGGCCAGCAGCGGGCGCGGGGCGTCCAGGCCGACCCGCTTGACCGCGTCGCCCAGCGGGACCTCCAGGAAGACCACCGGCAGCTCGCGCAGCAGCTCACGGGTGGCCTCGGCCATCACCGCGCCGCCGCCGAGCGCCAGCACCCCGTCGTACTCGGTGGCGGCGGCCCGCACAGCGGCCTCCTCCAGCTCGCGGAAGTGCGGCTCGCCCTCGTCGATGAAGATCTCCGGGATCGGCTTGCCGGCCAGCGCCTCGATGTCGGCATCGGTGTCCCGGAAGCCGACGCCCAGGCGCTCGGCCAGGGCCCGCCCGACGGTGGACTTGCCACTTCCGGGCGGGCCGACCAGCACCACGACGGGGTTGGTCATCGGATGATCAGGTGGTCGAGGTAGTTCTCCACGTTGCGGCGGGTCTCCGACACGTTGTCACCGCCGAACTTCTCGTTCACCGCGTCGGCCAGCACCAGCGCGACCATCGCCTCGGCGACGATCCCGGCCGCCGGCACCGCGCAGACGTCCGAGCGCTGGTGGTGCGCCTTGGCCGGCTCGCCGGTGCGCACGTCCAGGGTCTGCAGCGCCCGCGGCACGGTGGCGATCGGCTTCATCGCGGCGCGCACCCGCAGCACCTCGCCGGTGGACAGGCCGCCCTCGGTGCCGCCGGAGCGGCCGGAGGTGCGCTTGACGCCCTCGGGGGTCGGCACGATCTCGTCGTGCGCCTTCGAACCCGGCACCCGGGCCAGCTCGAAGCCGTCGCCGACCTCGACGCCCTTGATCGCCTGGATGCCCATCAGCGCGGCGGCCAGCCGCGCGTCCAGCCGACGGTCCCAGTGCACGTGCGAGCCGAGGCCCACCGGCACGCCGTACGCGAGCACCTCGACCACGCCGCCGAGGGTGTCGCCGTCCTTGTGGGCCTGGTCGATCTCGGCGACCATCGCCTTCGAGGCGTCCGCGTCCAGGCAGCGCACCGGGTCGGCATCCAGCCGGGCCTCGTCCGAGGGCAGCGGCAGCACACCGGCCGGCGCCTTGGCGGCGGCCAGCTCGACCACGTGGCTGACGATCTCGATCCCGCAGGTCTCCTTCAGGTACGAGCGGGCGACCGCGCCCAGCGCGACCCGGGCGGCCGTCTCGCGGGCGCTGGCGCGCTCCAGGATCGGTCGGGCCTCGTCGATCGAGTACTTCTGCATGCCGGCCAGGTCGGCGTGGCCGGGCCGGGGACGGGTCAGCGCCTCGTTGCGGGCCAGACCGGCCAGTACCTCGGGGTCGACCGGGTCGGCCGACATGACCTGCTCCCACTTGGGCCACTCGGTGTTGCCGACCATGACCGCCACCGGGCTGCCCATGGTCAGACCGTGCCGGACGCCGCCGAGGAAGGTCACCTCGTCCTGCTCGAACTTCATCCGCGCCCCGCGGCCGTAACCGAGCCGGCGGCGCGCCAGCGCGTCGGCCACCATGGCGGTGGTGACCGGTACACCGGCGGGCAGGCCTTCCAGCGTCGCGACGAGTGCGGGGCCGTGCGACTCCCCCGCCGTCAGCCAGCGCAACGTACCCAACGGAGCTCCTTCATCAGCGGACCGGCCCACGGCACCGCCGCGGCCCGCCCCGGGCGTGCCTTGTGCCTGAATCCTTTCATGCCCCAGCGGCACCCGGGGTCACAGTCCGCGTGACGGACAGCAACCGGTCACCATCCGGCCGTGGGGTGGCCGCAAGCTGCGACTCAGCGCCCCGCCAACGCCTTCTCGCCCGCCTCGCGCATCGCCGCCAGCGGCCCGGGCCTGCGCCCGGTGAAGGCCTCGCTCTGCAGCACCGCCTGGTGCACCAGCAGGTCCAGCCCGCCCAGGACGGTCGCCCCGCGCTCGGCGCAGGCGGCGGCCAGCGCCGTCGGCCACGGGTGGTAGAGCACGTCGAACAGCGCCCCCGGCGCGGCGGGCAGAGCGGCCGCGAAGCCGTCCGTCGCGCCGACCGGCGTGGTGGAGACGGTCAGCGGCCGCTGCAGCGCCTCGGCCCCGCGCTCCCAGTCGGCGGTCCGGACGACGATGCCGAGCCGCTCGCCCAGCTCGGCCATCTCCCGGGCCCGCTCGGCGCTGCGCACGTAGACCGTCACCTCGCCGGTGCAGATCTGGGCGAGCGCCGCCAGGGCCGAGGAGGCAGTGGCCCCGGCGCCCAGCACGGCGGCGGCGGGCACCTCGGTGATGCCGCGCTCGCGCAGCGCGTTGACCAGCCCGGGCACGTCGGTGTTGTCCCCGGTGCGCCGGCCGTCGGCGGTGAACACCACGGTGTTGACCGCGTCCACCGAGCGGGCCGTCGCGCTGACCTCGTCCAGCAGCGGGATGACCGCCCGCTTGAGCGGCATGGTCAGCGACAGCCCGGCCCACTCGGCCTCGTCCAGTCCGGCGACGAAGCCGGGAAGGCCGGCCTCGTCGATCTCGAAGTGGTCGTAACGCCAGTCGTCCAGCCCGAGCGCCGCGAAGGCGGCCCGGTGCAGGTCCGGCGAGAGCGAGTGGGCGATCGGCGAGCCGAGGACGGCCGCCCGGTGCTTGCTGGTCAACGCTGCTTCTCCGTGCGCGGGTTACCGGTGCGGACTACTTGGTGGTGCAGTGGCCGCGGGCCTCGTCGAAGCCCTGGCCGGCCGCCTGGCAGTACTCCTTGACGTTGACGTAGTGCTCCTTGGCCGTCTCGGCGAAGCGGGTCTCGGTCGGGGACATCGCGATGAAGTACAGCCACTTGCCGTCCGCCGGGTGCAGCACCGCGTTGATCGCGTCGTCGCCGGGGTTGGAGATCGGCGTCGGCGGCAGGCCCGGGTTGACGTAGGTGTTGTACTTGTTGGACGCGTTGTCCATGTCGCTCCTGCTGAGGTCCTTGCGGCCCAGCGAGTACTGCAGCGTGGTGTCCATGCCGAGGCGGTGGTGGGTCTCGGGCTCGTTGGCCAGGCGGTTCTGGATGGTCTTGGCCATCTTGGCGAAGTCCGCGGTGTTGTTGCCCTCGCGCTGCAGGATGCTCGCCTCGGTGATCACCTCGTAGGCGTTCTTGAGGCCCACCGAGGCGGCCTGGCCGTCCAGGTTCGCGTACTTGTCGGTGGCGTTCTTCACCATCTGCTTGAGCAGGTCCTCGGGCTTCATGCCGTCGGCGACGTTGTAGCGGGTCGGCCAGAGGAAGCCCTCGATGTTGCCGTTCGCGTACGCGGGCAGGCCGAGGTCGTTGACCTGGGCCTTGGCGACGTTCGCCGTGGTGCCCTTCTGGAGCTTCAGCTTGTCGTCGATCTTGGCGTAGATCTCGGAGGAGTTCTTGCCCTCCGGGATCACGAGGGCCGCGCCACCCGCCTGGTCGAGCAGCTCCTTGAGCGCGGCGGCCGCCGACATCTCCTTCTTCATCTCGTAGAAGCCGTACTGGATGGTGCCGCACTTGGGCTCGGCGTTGCAGGCCTTGGTGAACGCGTCGACGCTCTTGACCACGCCGGCGTTCTTCAGCACGAGACCGATCTGCCCGCCGACCGCGCCCTGCTTGACCTCGACCTGGACGGAGCCGGTGCCCTCGCCGGTGAAGTCCGGCGGCGGGCCGAAGTGGTCCTGGTAGAAGCCGTAGCCCCACCAGCCGGCGCCGCCCATGGCACCGAGCAGCACCAGCGCGACCAGCAGGCAGGCGCCGCCGTTGCGGCGGCCCGCCTTCTTGCCCTTCTCCTTGCGCTTCTTCTTGGCCTCGCGCGAGTCGTCCTGCGCGCCGAGGAAGCCCTCCTCCTCGGCCTCGACGTGCTCCTCGAGGTACCCGTCCTCCTCGTGGTGGCCGTCCTCGTGGCCGTCCCACTCCTCGACCTCGGGCTCGTGCGCCGCGCCGACCGGGTCGGCACCGGACTCCAGCGCGGCGGCCTCGGCCTCCCAGTCGATCCCGTCCGGACCGGGGCCGGCGGCGGGCGCGGCCGGCTGGGCCTGCTGCGGCGCCTGCTGCTGGAGGGGCGGCTGCTGGACCTGCTGCTGCGGCATGCCCTGCTGCTGCATCGGCATCTGCTGCTGGGCCGTCATCTGCTGGGGGTGGCCCTGCTGCATCTGCTGCATCTGCTGCATTTGCTGCTGCGGCATGCCCTGCTGCTGCATCGGCATCTGCTGCTGGGGGTAGCCCTGCTGGGGCATCTGCTGCTGGTAGCCCTCGGCCGCCATCATCTGCTGGGGGTGGCCCTGCTGCGGCATCTGCTGCTCGTACCCCTGAGGGTATGCCTGCTGCTGCATCTGCTGCTGGTACGCCTGCTGCTGCACGTCACCGTACGGCTGCTGGACCTGCTGCGGGTACTGCTGCCACTGGCCGTCCTGCTGGCCGGGGACCGGCTGCTGGCCGCCGTACCCGGGATCACCGGGGTGCCACGGCTCGCCCTGGGGGCCGTAGCCCCGACCCAGATCGGTCATTGATCCCCTTAACCGACGGTGACGACCGGAGGATCGGACCGGCCGTCCGGGACGACGCCGTCCCGGCTGATTCTCGAACCGGCGTGCTAGCGCAGCGCCTGGGAGGAGACGTTACCGTACCGCAGCCGCACCGTTCCTAAAGGCTGAGCGGGAGTGAGTCCTGTTGCCAGGACCCCTGCTCAGCCGAACGCCCCGAACGGTCTTGGGCGTTCTGGTCGACCGCGTTCCTGCCGCGTCCAGCTCCGACGGATCGTGTCCGTGGTCCGGGTACGCGGGAGCGGTTTCCCTCACGCCCCGGGTCACCGGGTCGGGCCTGGGCGGTCCGATGCCCGCGACGATCACTCCGGTCGTCGCGGGGCGGCGCCGTCCGTCGCCTGATCCGGTGACCGAGGGCGCGTCGTCCGATCGCCACGCCTGCCGCCTGGTGGCGGGTGACGGAGCGACGGTCAGTGGAGAGGGGCTTCTGCCAGTGCTCGGCCCCCCACATCGAGGTGTAAGCGGGATCGACGGCGATCACGCCGATACCGGCCTCCGCGCACATGGACAGCAGGCGTGCGCGGAGTCTGCCGGTGGGGATGCCCGAGATGAGCTGCCGGAACCGCTTCCTGCGGCCGTGCTTCTCCCGGGTCCTGGAGTCGGTGAAGTCGAGGTCTTCGATCGCGATGGCCTGCACGCCGGTGGCCTTGGCCCAGTGCAGGAGGCGGGTGAGGGCGTGGCGGAGTTGGGCGTCGCGGTGGGTGGCGGTGCCGGTGAGCCGGTAGTCGAAGCGGCGCGGCGTACCCATCGGGTTGCCGTACTCGTCCAGCCGCCAGGCGGCGAGGTGGTCGGCGTTCATGTCCACGCCGATCACGCCCCCGGCGCGCAGGACATCCAGCGCGATGACCGGCAGGTCTTTGCGGGTCCAGGAGGCGTCGAGGTACCAGCGGCCCTTGGCCGGGTCGAGGTGGATGCGGTAGGCAACGGCCCGGTTCGCTTCGATCCGGTCGCGCCACTCCTCGCCCCGGTGCGGAAACGACACCGTCGCGGCCAGGACGTACCGGCCATAAGGTGCGTTGGCGAGATGCGTCAGCGGTGTCGGCAGCTTGAGGCTGACCTCACCGCCCGGGGTGACCCGGATCGTCTCGTTCCCGTAGCGCTTGCCGGACTCGCCGTCCGCGGCGAGGAACCAGCGGGCCGCCTGCCACTGGGCGCGCCACTGCCCGACGCTCTTCCCGGCAGCCTGGAGGTTGTGCCGCTGGTTGAGCAGCTTCCGGCCGCCGCGCACCACCGACACCCGACCGGCCTCGTGGTCGGCCTTCACCCGCCCGTACTCGCGTTCCAGGTGCGCCAGACGCCGCGACTTGGCGTGCCACTCCCCGCGCGACCGGTACCCTCCGGGCTGCCGTTTGGTGCCCTTCTCGCCGATCGGCAGTGCGAGGCGGCGGCGGATCACGGCGATCCCCGCGGCAAGCCCCTGCAGGTGCTGCCACTGCGCACGGCGCGACAGGCCCCACTGGTCATGCGTGGCCTTCGTGACGGACCCGGCCCAGCGCGACGACGACTGCGGAGTGAGGTCCCGCTTACGATCAGCCCAGGTCCTGGTGGAGTGCTCCGGGCCGTCGGCGACGCGCCGGGCCAGATCCCGCGAGGCGAGCGAACCCAGGTGTCCGCCGACCAGGCGCAGCACCGCGTCGTCCTCGGCGGTCAGGCCCTTGAGCCGGTCCCGTATGCACACACCCGATGCGGCCTCGGCGACGAACGGCCGGGCGATCTGCCGCAACACCGCCAACCCCGACCCCCGCCCTCGCAAAACCCTTCGACCACGCACATGCTGGCACACCCAGCAGCACCAACGGCCCGGAACAGGCGAAGCGAAACCTTCTCGACAGTAGTTCAGCAGAAAGCAACGAAATCATACTCGTGATCACCAAAGATCACTCAACAACACTCAGCTGCCAACGGTTCACCGCCCCCGCCCGGGCGGACGTACCGTCAGTGAGCGACCTCGCCCTCGGCGCACAGGCCCGTCACGGCGTCGCCGCGCCCGTGGCCGAGGGCGTGGCGGCGGCCGGACCGGAGGGCGTCGCAGCGGCCGGACCGGCGGGCGTGGCGCTCGGCTTCGCCGAGGCCCGGGCGGCGTTGAACTCCGCCACGTTGCGCTGCTGCACCTCGAAGCT
The DNA here is from genome assembly GCF_044768305.1 of Kitasatospora sp. NPDC101155. Lineage (NCBI taxonomy): Bacteria > Bacillati > Actinomycetota > Actinomycetes > Kitasatosporales > Streptomycetaceae > Kitasatospora > Kitasatospora sp. NPDC101155. Next base: position 47,771 of record NZ_JBIWPN010000012.1, read on the forward strand.
GTCGGTGAAGCGGGTGTCCCCCGGCTTCACGGTGACGAAGTACACCCAGTCCCCCGGCGTCGGGTCCAGGGCCGCCATGATCGCCTGCCGCCCCGGGTTGGAGATCGGCGAGGGCGGCAGCCCGGGGTGCAGGTAGGTGTTGTACGGGGAGTCCAGCTTGGTGTCGGTGACGGTGGTGTTCAGGGTCGAGCGGCCGAGCGCGTAGTTGATCGTGGAGTCCAGCTGCAGCGGCATGCCCTTGGCCAGCCGGTTGTAGATGACCCGGGCCACCTTGCCCATGTCCTCGGTGTTGTCGGCCTCGCCCTGGACCATGCTGGCCACGGTGACCAGCCCGTACAGGCTCTGGCCGAGGGTCTGCGCCACGACGTTGACGTCGTCCCGGCTGAACTCCTTGCCGGCCCGCCCGACCATCTGCTTCAGCAGGTCGAGCGCGGTGGTCCCGTCGGTGACGCTGTACGTCGCGGGGAACAGGTAGCCCTCGGGGCTGCCCTTGGCGAAGTCCGGCAGGCCCAGTTCGGCGGCCTGCTCCTGGGCGGTCTTCCGGCTGGTGCCCTCGGGCAGCTTCAGCTTCTTGTCGATCGCCGCGAAGATCTGGTCACCGCGCCAACCCTCGGGAATGGTGAGGCCGTTGGCGTTGGCCGGGTCGATCAGGACGGCCAGTGCCGCGACCGCCGACATCTTCTGCTTCAGGGTGTACGTCCCGGGCTGGATCCGCCCGGCGGCGGCCGCGCTGCCCTTCGCCGCCCTGGTGAAGGCGAGCGAGCTGGCCACCACCCCGTTGCGGACCAGCGCGGAGGCGATCTGGGCCAGGCCCGCGCCGTCCGGCACCGAGACCTGGACGCTGCCGGTGCCCTGCCCCGCGTAGTCGGCGGCGGCCAGGGGTTTGCGCTGCCCCTGGAGCCAGGTGTAGCCGGTCAGCCCGATCCCGCCGAACACCGCGATCAGCGCGAACGCGGTGAGGCCGCAAGCCAGTCCGTTGCGCCGTCGGTGCGGATCCGGCGCATCGAAGCGCGGCCGGGGCGCGCTCGGGGGGCGGCCCTCCGGCTCCAGTACCGGAGCGCCCAGGTGTCCGGGCGTGAGCCCCGGGTGGAAGTCCTGGTCGGTCATGGCTCGCGCCCCCTCGGCGATCCCGAATCGCTTCGAAACGGTCCGAACCGCTCCGAGTCACTCACATCGATCTGCATTGATCTGCATCGATCTGGACCAACCCGAAACGGATACGGAGTCAAACGAAAAGGGGTCCGTGCGGACGCGTCCGCACGGACCCCTCAACGGGACGTTAGAGCAGGCCGATCAACCGACCGCCTCGACGCTCTCACCGGGCGGGCGTCCGCTCACCCGTTCGGACTCAAGGGCGGTCTGCAGGATCACCACCGCGGCGGCCTGGTCGACCACCGAGCGGCCCTTCTTCGCCTTGACCCCCGAGGCACGCAGCCCGTGGGTCGCGGTGACGGTCGACATCCGCTCGTCCACCAGCCGTACCGGCACCGGGTAGAGCCGGTTGGCCAGCCGGGCGGCGTACGCGCGGACCTTCTCCGCCGCCGGGCCCTCCTTGCCGCTGAGCGAGCGCGGCAGCCCGACGACCACCTCGATCGCGTCGTACTCCTCGACGATCGCGGCGATCCGGGCCTGCGACTTCACCCCGGCCGGGACGGTCTCCACGGGCGTGGCGAGCACCCCGTCGGGGTCGCAGGACGCGACCCCGATCCGGGCGTCGCCGACGTCGACGGCGATCCGCCGCCCACGCCGGAAGGGCCTCGGCTCCTGCTCGGTCATCAGGAGGCGCGCTCCGCGACCAGGCCGCGCACCGCGGCGATGGCCTCGCCGACCGCGGCCGGGTTGGAGCCGCCGCCCTGGGCGACGTCGTCCTTGCCGCCACCGCCGCCGCCGAGGGTCTTGGCGGCGGTCCGGACCAGCTCGCCGGCCTTGATGCCGCGGCCGCGGGCGTCCTCGTTGGTGGCGATCACGGTCAGCGGGCGGTCGTTCGCCACGGTGAACGCGGCGACCACGGCCGGGCGCGAGCCCAGCCGGCCGCGCACGTCCAGGACCAGCTTGCGCAGCTCGTCCGCACCGACGCCGTCGGCGACCTGGGCGGCGACCACGGCGATGCCGTGCACGTCCTCGGCCGAGTCGACCAGGCCGGCCGCGGCGGCCAGCACCTTCTCGGCGCGGAAGCGCTCGATCTCCTTCTCGGCGTCCTTGAGCTTGGCGAGCATGCCCGAGATCTTCTCCGGCAGCTCCTCCGGGCGGCCCTTGACCAGCTCGGTGAGCTGGGAGACCACGGTGTGCTCACGGGCCAGGAACCTGTACGCGTCGACGCCGACCAGCGCCTCCACGCGGCGCACGCCGGAGCCGATCGAGGACTCGCCGAGCAGCTTCACCAGGCCCAGCTGGGCGGTGTTGCCGACGTGCGTGCCACCGCACAGCTCCTTGGAGAAGTCGCCGATCGTGACGACCCGGACCTCGTCGCCGTACTTCTCGCCGAACATCGCGATGGCGCCGGCCTTGCGGGCCTGGTCCATCGTCATGACCTCGGCGGTGACGTCGAGCTCACGGCCCAGCACGTCGTTGATCTTCTGCTCGACGTCCACCAGCACGCTGCCCGGAACGGCGGCGGGCGAGCCGAAGTCGAACCGGAAGCGGCCCGGGGCGTTCTCGGAGCCGGCCTGGGCGGCCGTCGGGCCGAGCGCGTCGCGCAGCGCCTGGTGGGTCAGGTGGGTGGCCGAGTGGGCGCGGGCGATCGCCCGGCGGCGCTCGGTGTCGATGGTGGCGTACGCCGAGGCGCCGAGGACGACCTCGCCGAACAGCACGCCGCCCGAGTGCACGACGACGCCCGGGACGGGCTGCTGCACGTCGCGGATCTCCACCACCGCGCCGGACTCCAGCCGGATCCGGCCGTGGTCGGCGAGCTGGCCGCCGCCCTCGGCGTAGAAGGGGGTGCGGTCGAGGATGATCTCGACCTCGTCGCCCTCGGAGGCGGCCGGCGAGGGAACGCCGTCGACCAGCAGGCCGACCACGGCGGCCTCGCCCTCGGTCAGGGTGTAGCCGGTGAAGACGCTGGCGCCGGACTTGTCGGCGACGTCGCGGTACGCGGCGACGTCGGCGTGGCCCATCTTCTTGGCCTTGGCGTCGGCCTTGGCGCGGTCCCGCTGCTCCTGCATCAGGCGGCGGAAGCCGGCCTCGTCCACCTGGAGGCCCTGCTCCTCGGCCATCTCCAGGGTGAGGTCGATCGGGAAGCCGTAGGTGTCGTGCAGCTTGAACGCCTGCTCGCCGGAGAGCACCACGCCGCCGGACTGCTTGGTCTCGGTGACCGCGACGTCCAGCAGGTTGGTGCCCGCCTTCAGGGTCTGCAGGAAGGCCGACTCCTCGCCGATGACGACCGTCTCGATGCGCTTGCGGTCGGTCTCCAGCTCGGGGTACTGCGGGGCCATCGCCTTGATCGCGACGTCGATGAGCTCCTTGGCCACCGGCTCGGTGGCGCCCAGCAGGCGCATGTTGCGGATGGCGCGGCGCAGGATGCGGCGCAGCACGTAGCCGCGGCCCTCGTTGCCGGGGGTGACGCCGTCGCCGACCAGCATCAGCGCGGTGCGGATGTGGTCGGTGACCACGCGCAGCGACACGTCCGACTTGTGGTCGGCGCCGTAGGTGTGGCCGGTCAGCTCGGCGGCGCGGTCGAGGATCATCCGGCTGGTGTCGATCTCGAAGAGGTTGTCGACGCCCTGCAGGATGGCGGCGAGGCGCTCCAGGCCGAGACCGGTGTCGATGTTCTTGCTCGGCAGGTCGCCGAGGATCTCGAACCCGTCCTTGCCGTCGCCGTGGCCGCGCTCGTACTGCATGAAGACCAGGTTCCAGATCTCCAGGTAGCGCTCGCCGTTGACGGCCGGGCCGCCCTCCTCGCCGTACGCGGGGCCGCGGTCGTAGTTGATCTCCGAGCACGGGCCGCACGGGCCGGGGACGCCCATCGACCAGAAGTTGTCCTTCATGCCGAGGCGCTGGATCCGCTCGGAGGGCACGCCGATGACGTCACGCCAGATCTGCTCGGCCTCGTCGTCGTCCTTGTAGACGGTGATCCAGAGCTTCTCCTTCTCCAGGCCGTAGCCGCCGTCCGCGACGGGAGTGGTGAGCAGCTCCCACGCGAACTTGATGGCCCCTTCCTTGAAGTAGTCGCCGAAGGAGAAGTTGCCGCACATCTGGAAGAAGGAGCCGTGCCGGGTGGTCTTCCCGACCTCCTCGATGTCCAGGGTGCGCACGCACTTCTGGACGCTGGTGGCGCGCGAGAACTGCGGCTTGACCTCGCCCAGGAAGTAGGGCTTGAACGGCACCATGCCGGCGTTGACCAGCAGCAGGGTGGGGTCGTCGGCGACCAGGGACGCCGACGGAACGACGGTGTGGCCGCGCTCCTCGAAGAAGCGCAGCCAGCGGCGGCGGATCTCAGCCGACTCCATTAGTGGTCCTTCCGGTTCGTTCCGCCCCGCGGCAGGGCTCGGCGGGGCGTCTCTTCAATGGTCTGTGGGGTGGTGCGGCCCCTACCGTCGGGCAGGGTGCGAGCGGGTGGCAGGGCGGCGGCCGGGCGACCGGGCGCCGCCGAGATAGCTCGGTACTGCGGCTCACCGCGCAGCACCCGGCGGGTGCTGCGGGGCTCGACGACGGCAGTGCCGCGCAGTCCGAGGTCGTCCTTCAGCTGCTCCTCGCGCTCGGCCATGCCGGCCCGCACGTCCTGGGCGAACTGCTTGGCGAGATCGCCCAGGTGCAGCGCACCGCGCGCGGCGGTGCCGGAGAGGCTGTCGGGGGTGAGCCGGTGAACGGCCGCGTTGGCCTTCTTCATGGCCCAGACGGTGGCGCCGGCGCCGACCGCCATCCAGAAGATGCGTGCCATGTCGTCAGCCCCTCACCACGCGCCGGACCCTGGAGAGCAGGCCGTTCCTGGGCGCGGTCGCGGCGCGCACCTCGGCCCTGATCAGCCGGGCGAGTTCCTCGCGGTCACCGGCCTGGGGCGGCACGGTCGACAGACCGCCCTGCTGCTTGGCGACGGCCTTGCGGACGCCGTAGCTGAAGGCCGCGACCTTCACCAGCGGTCCACCCAGCGTGGCGGCGACGGTGGAGGACAGCGCGTTGGCGTTGGCGGCGGCGTCCTGCACGTTGGCGGTGATCTCGTCCACCCGCTCCAGCTGCTCGTTGGCGCTGCGCACCGCGGCGCCCGCCTCGGTCAGCAGCGGCACGGCCTGTTCGGTGACGGCGGAGACCAGGACAGTGGCCTCCTTCAGCACCCGCGAGAGACGGACCAGCACCACGGCGAGCAGGGTGACCAGGACCGCCCAGAACACGGCGACGAGCAATCCGGCCAGCTCTCCCACGGACACTTCTGCGCGCTCCCTCGCCTTGCTGTTCTCCAAGCCAAACCCTATCGCGCCCACACCCGGTTTCCGGACCGGGCCGTCGACGGCGGCCTCGCCCGGGTGTGCGAACCGCGCGCGTAACCTACCGGCCGGTCACCTCGTTCTGCCAGGCGGGCCGTCGCCCGTACGGCCCGACGCACGTCCGGACCTCGACGGTCCGGGCCCGGAACAACGGGGAGCAGCGCTTGGCCGGCGACTGGAGAGCACAGCCCGCAGCGTGGCCGCGCGAGCCGGAGCCCGGCCGACTGCCGGCCGAGGTGACCGGCTTCGTCGGGCGGCAGCGGGAACTGGTCGCGCTGGCGGGCCTGCTCGCCGGCGCCCGACTGGTGACCGTGACCGGGCCCGGCGGGGTGGGCAAGAGCCGGCTCGCGCTGCGCGCCGCGGCCCGGGCGGCCGGCGCCTTCCCGGACGGCACCTGGCTGGTGGACGTGGCCCCGGTGCAGGACCCGCTGCTGCTCGGCCACGCCGTGCTGGAGGCGCTGCGACTGACCGACGGCACCGCCCGCCCGCCGCTGGACGTGCTGGGCGAGCGGCTGGCCGGGCGCCGCCTGCTGCTGGTGCTGGACGGCTGCGAACACCTGGTGGAGGCCTGCGCCGAGCTGGCCGACGCGCTGCTGCGCGCGCTGCCCGGGCTGCGGGTGCTGGCCACCAGCCGCTCCGCCCTGCGGGCCCCGGGCGAGCACGTACTGACCCTGGCCCCGCTTCCGGTCGACCCGCTGCCGGACAGACCGACGGGCACGCTGCCGGACGCGGTGCGGCTGTTCGCCGACCGGGCCCGGGCGGTGCTGCCCTCCTTCGAGGTGACCGCGGCCAACGCGGAGGCGGTCGGCCTGCTCTGCCGCCGACTGGACGGCATCCCGCTGGCCGTGGAGCTGGCGGCCGGGCGGCTGCGGGCGCTGTCGGTGGAGCAGATCACCGCCCGGTTGAACGACCGGTTCCGGCTGCTCACCGGGGGCAGCCGAACGGCGCTGCCCAGACACCAGACCATGCGCACCACGATCGGCTGGAGCCACGAGCTCTGCACAGCGCAGGAACGTTTACTCTGGGCCCGCCTGTCGATCTTCGCCGGCAGCTTCGACCTGGAGGCCGCCGAGTACGTCTGCGCCGGCGACGGCATCGAGCCCGAGGACGTGCTCGACCTGCTCGACGAACTCATCGCCAAGTCCGTCGTCCTGCGCGAGGACAGCACCTTCGGCGTCCGCTTCCGCCTGCTGGACACCCTGCGCGAGTACGGCGGCCACTGGCTGCGCGCCGCCGGCGAGGAGCCGCGGCTGCTGCGCCGCCACCGGGACTGGTACCTGGGCGTCGCCACCTGGGGCGAGGTCGAGTGGTTCGGCCCCCGGCAGGTCGAGACCGCCGGACGCACCGGGCTCGCCCACACCAACCTGCGGGCCGCGCTGGAGTTCTGCCTCGCCGAGCCCGGTGAGGAGCAGATCGCCCTGCTGCTGGCCGGCACCCTGTGGTTCTACTGGGTCGGCTGCGGCCACCTCGGCGAGGGCCGGCACTGGCTGGACCGGGCGCTCACCCTGGACCGCGAACCCACCGAGGCCCGCGCCAAGGCCCTCTGGGTGACCGGTTACATGGCCACCCTGCAGGGCGACCTCGGCGCCGCCCGTCCGGCTCTGGAGGAGTGCCGCCGCCAGGCTCTGGACACCGGCGACGACCGGGCCCTCGCCTACGCCGTCCACCGTCAGGGCTGCGCCGCCCTGATCGGAGACGACCCGGAGCGCGCCGCCGAGCTGTTCGAGGAGGCGCTCTGGCACTACCGGACCATCGGCGAGCTCAACAGCAACGTCGTGATGGGCATGATCGAGCTGGGCCTCGCCTACCTGTTCCAGGGCGACCAGGACAGCGGCGAGCTCTGGTTCGGCCAGGCCCGCGAGGTGTGCGAGGAGCACGGCGAGCAGTGGGCGTACGCCTACGTGCTGTACGCGTCGGCGTACTCGCACTACCTGGACGGCGAGGTCCAGCAGGCCCGCGCCCTGGCCCGGGAGTGCGTGCGGCTGAACCACCTCTTCCACGACCTGCTCGGCATCGTGCTGGGGATCGACCTGCTGGCGCTGCTGGAGACCGAGCCGGCCGGCCCGGGCGAGCCCGCCCACCTGTGCGAGGCCCGGGTGCTGCAGGGCGCCGCGCACCGGATCTGGCGGACGGTCGGCAACCCCTTCCTGGGCTCGTGCTCCTTCTTCGGCACCCACCAGGAGTGCGCCGACCGGGCCCGGGCCGGGCTGACCGAGCAGCAGTACGAGGAGTACTACCAGGCCGGCGCCCGGCTGGACCTGGACGCCGCCGTCTCCCGGGCGCTCGGCGGCGGGGGCTCGGCGGACGGCCCTGAGCCGGGCCCCCGCCCCTGCTCGGCGCCGCCCGCGCCGGCGCCCTCGCCGGTGCGGAATAGCTGAAACTTGCCGATTGCTTGAGGAGGCAAGGAACCACCCGGAAGGAGCACCATGGCCGTCCACGACGAGTACCGCCTCGCGAACTTCTACTTCGAGTCCAAGGCGTACGCCGATGCCGCCCGCATGCTCGAAGGCGTGCTGACCGAGGAGCCGGCCAACCTCTCCGTCCGGCTGCTGCTGGCCCGCAGCTACTACCACTCCGCCCAGCTCGGCCGCGCCGAGGCCGAACTGCGCCGGATCCTCGACCTCGACCCGGCCGAGGACTACGCCCGGCTGATGCTCGGCCGCACCCTGGAGCGCCAGGGCCGCGCCGAGGAGGCCCGCCCGCACCTGCGGCTGGCCATCGCGATGACCGGCGAGAGCATCTGACCGCACCGAGCAGCGAGCCCCCGCCGCCTCGAAAGGCAACGGGGGCTCGCTGTGGTTTCGCGAACTGCGGAACCGAGCGCGGGTCAGCGCGAGTAGTACTCGACGACCAGCTGCTCGTCACAGATCACCGGGACCTCCTTGCGCTGCGGCGCACGGTCCAGGCGGAAGGCCAGGGCCTTCAGGTTGACCTCGAGGTACTTCGGGGTCTGGCCCTCACCCGCGTAGCCACCCTCACGGGCGACCTGGAAGGGGACCTTCTCCTTGCTGCGCTCGCGGACGGTGACCACGAAGCCCGGCTTCATCTGGAACGACGGCTTGTTGACCTTGCCACCGTTGACCTCGATGTGGCCGTGGACGACCATCTGGCGGGCCTGGTAGATGGTGCGGGCGATGCCCGAACGCAGCACCAGCGAGTCCAGACGGGTCTCCAGCTCGGCGACGAGCGCCTCACCGGTCTTGCCCTCGGCCTTCTTGGCGCGGTCGAACGCGCGCGACAGCTGCTTCTCGCTCAGGTCGTACTGGGCGCGAAGACGCTGCTTCTCGAGCAGACGGACCTTGTAGTCCGAGTTCTGCTTGCGGCCACGGCCGTGCTGGCCGGGCGGGTACGGGCGGGCCTCGAAGTACTTGACGGACTTCGGGGTCAGCGGCACGCCGAGCGCACGCGCGATCTTGACCTTGGGACGCTTCTGGTTCGCCATGAACCAAACCTTCCTTGCTTACGAATACGGCTTTCACCAGGTGTTGACGGAGGTCGCATGTCGCGACCCGGAGAAAACCCCGACGCATGCGCGAAGGGATCAGCCGCTCTCCGGAGCCGGGCACGAAAGTGCTGGTCACACGAAGGGCCCGGAAGCCGGGCCGTCCGCGACACCGAAAACGGTGCGCGACGCTCCTGGTGCGGGCCTCCTGACGGAGGCCTACGGCCAGTGCCCCGCTGGTGCGGCCGGTCGGTGGGGTCTCCCCCGCCGCCGTCCCGGGACATGGCACTCCGACGAAGTATACCGCCGGCTCAGTCGCCCTTTTCCCCGGGCTGCCGATCGGCCTCCTTCTCGGTCCTGTCGGCCGCGTCGGCCTGCTCCACCTTCTCCGCCTTCCGCTCCACCCTGCGCTCCCCCCGCAGCCGCCCGCGCGTCCACTCCACGGTGTCCGCGTACCGGACCTCGCCGCCGCGCCGGTTCGGACGGTAGTACTCCCTGCCGTGCACCGCGTCCGGCGCGTACTGCTGGGCCGCGATGCCCTCCGGCAGGTCGTGCGGGTACTGGTAGCCCTTGCCGTGGCCGAGCTTGCCCGCACCGCCGTAGTGGGCGTCCCGCAGGTGCGGCGGCACCGCGCCCGCCAGGCCCTGCCGGACGTCCGCCAGCGCCGCGTCGATCGCCAGGTAGGCCGAGTTGGACTTCGGCGCCAGCGCCAGCGCGATCGCGGCCTGGGACAGGATGATCCGGGCCTCCGGGAAGCCGATCAGCGCCACCGCCTGGGCCGCCGCCACCGCCGTCTGCAGCGCCGTCGGGTCCGCCAGGCCGACGTCCTCGCTGGCCGAGATCATCAGCCGCCGGGCGATGAACCGCGGGTCCTCCCCCGCCTCGATCATCCGGGCCAGGTAGTGCAGGGTGGCGTCCACGTCGCTGCCGCGGATCGACTTGATCAGCGCGCTGGCCACGTCGTAGTGCTGGTCGCCGTCCTTGTCGTAGCGCACCGCCGCCTGGTTGACGGCGGTCTCGGTGGTGGCCAGCGTGATGCTCGCCTCGCCCTTCTCCAGCGCTGCCCCGGCCGCCGCCTCCAGCGTGGTGAGCGCCCGCCGGGCGTCCCCGCCGGCCAGCCGCACCAGGTGGTCCTCGGCCTCCGCGGTCAGCTCCAGGGCGCCTTCCAGGCCGCGCTCGTCGGCCACCGCGCGGCGCAGCAGCGCCCGGATGTCCTCGTCGGTCAGCGACTCCAGGGTGAGCAGCAGCGAGCGGGACAGCAGCGGGGAGATCACCGAGAAGTACGGGTTCTCGGTGGTCGCCGCGATCAGGGTGACCCAGCGGTTCTCCACGGCCGGCAGCAGCGAGTCCTGCTGGGCCTTGGAGAAGCGGTGGATCTCGTCCAGGAAGAGCACCGTCTCCCGGCCGGACATGCCGACCGCCCGCCGGGCGCCGTCGATCACCGCCCGGACCTCCTTGACCCCGGCGGTGATCGCGGACAGCTCGACGAAGCGGCCCTCCACGGCCTGGCTGATCACATGGGCGAGGGTGGTCTTGCCGGTGCCGGGCGGCCCCCAGAGGATCACCGAGCTGGTGGCCGCCGGCCCGCGCGAGTTCGCGACCAGCCGCCGCAGCGGGGACCCGGGCTTCAGCAGCTGCCGCTGCCCGGCAACCTCGTCCAGGGTGCGCGGGCGCATGCGTACGGCCAGGGGCGCCCGCCCGGGCTCCTTGCTCTGGCGTTCCTCGGCGGCGGCGGTGAAGAGGTCCGGTTCGTCCACACCGGAAGCCTAATTGAGGCGACCGACAGCCCTGTTCCTGCAGGGGTTCGCCGCTCCGGCGGCACGGCCTCGGCCGGAGAAGTCCGAGACCGTGCCGCCGGACCGGCCTCGACAGCAGCGCCCGGCGGGCCCCGTCTACTCCAGTCCGGCAGCGTGATCCGGAACGTACTTCTGCAGATCGCGCGGGGGCCGCTGGTAGCCGCGCGGGGCCGGGCGGGGCGGCAGCTCGATCCTGGGCGGGGCGATCTCGTGGTACGGCACGGTGGAGAGCAGATGGGCGATCATGTTGATCCGGGCCCGGCGCTTGTCGTCGCTCTCCACCACGTGCCAGGGCGAGTCCGGGGTGTCGGTGTGCAGGAACATCTCGTCCTTGGCGCGCGAGTAGTCCTCCCAGTGCTCGATGGACTCGACGTCCATCGGGGAGAGCTTCCAGCGCTTCATCGGGTCCTTCAGTCGGCCCCGGAAGCGCCGTTCCTGCTCGGTGTCGCTCACCGAGAACCAGTACTTGCGCAGCAGGATGCCCGCCTCGATCAGCATCTGCTCGAAGATCGGGCACTGGTGCAGGAACTGCCAGTACTCCTCGTCCGTGCAGAAGCCCATCACCCGCTCGACCCCGGCCCGGTTGTACCAGCTGCGGTCGAAGAGCACGATCTCCCCGGCGGCCGGCAGGGCCTCGACGTACCGCTGGAAGTACCACTGGGTCTGTTCCCGTTCGGTCGGCTTCGGCAGCGCCACGACCCGGGCGATGCGCGGGTTCAGGTACTCGGTCACCCGCTGGATCGCGCCGCCCTTGCCCGCCGCGTCGCGCCCCTCGAAGACCACCACCAGCCGGGCGCCCTCGACCCGCACCCACTCCTGGAGCTTCACCAGCTCCTGCTGGAGCCGCAGCAGCTCCCGGTCGTACAGCTCCCTCGCCAGCTGCCGCTGCTCCTTGGCCACCCCGGGGTCCTCCGTCCGCCTGCCGCTGATGCGCCTTCACGGTAGGCGCTGGACGGCGACCCCGCAGGTCGTGGCCGACCGCGGTGGACGGCGACTAGACCGCCACGAACGGCTCCGGGTAGTGGCACAGCCCGCGCGGCCCGCCGTCGTACGCGGGCAGCGCGAGCGCCTGGAAGTACCCGTCCGGCACCTCGAACGGGCCGGTGACCTCGTGCCGCCCGGCCGGGGTGAAGCCGAACCTGCCGTAGTAGTCCGGATCGCCGAGGACGACCACCAGCTTCTCCCCCGCCTCCTCGGCCGCCGACAACGCGGCCCGGACGACGACTTCGCCGACGCCCTTGCGCTGCCACTCCGGCGCGACCGCGACCGGAGCGAGCGCCAGCGCGTCGCCGCCGCCGTCGCCGACCCGCAGCCGGGTCAGCAGGGCGTGTCCGATCACCAGCCCGCCCTCGTCCACGGCGACCACCGACAGGCCGGGCAGCCAGGCCGGATCGCGGCGCAGCGCGTCCACCAGGTCCGCCTCGTCCGGGCCGGGGAACGCGGCCATGTGGACCCGCCTGGTCGCCGGGGCGTCCTGCGGGCTTTCGATCCTCGTGGTGACCTGAGTGACCTGCATGAGTCAACCCTCCCTGTGTCACACGTCGTTGTGGACCGGCCCCGGACGGTGGGTGGACCGTCCGGGGCCGTTGAAGGTTAGCCGATGACGCCGCGTCAGCCCTTGGGCTGCGCCTCCGACTTGGCGTCCTCGCGGACCTTCGGCTGGGCGTCGACGCCGGCCTCGCGGCGCTGCGCCGGGGTGATCGGGGTCGGGGCGCCGGTCAGCGGGTCACCGCCGGTGGACGTCTTCGGGAAGGCGATGACGTCGCGGATGGTGTCGTACCCGCCCAGCAGGGTGACGATCCGGTCGAGGCCGAAGGCGACACCACCGTGCGGCGGCGGGCCGTAGTTGAAGGCGTCCAGCAGGAAGCCGAACTGCGAGGCCGCCTCCTCCTCGGAGAGGCCGATCGCGTCGAACGCCCGCTTCTGGACCTCGCGCTGGTGGATACGGATCGAACCGCCGCCCAGCTCCGAGCCGTTGAGGACCAGGTCGTAGGCGTTGGACAGGGCCGCGCCCGGGTCGGTGTCGAAGGTGGCCAGCGACTCCGCGGTCGGGGCGGTGAACGGGTGGTGCACCGCGTGCCAGCCCTGGAACGCGCCCTTGTCGTCCTCGATCGGCTCGAACATCGGGAAGTCGACGACCCAGAGGAAGGCCCACTTGGACTCGTCGATCAGCTCGCAGCGGCGGCCGATCTCCAGACGGGCGGCGCCCAGCAGCTCCTGCGAGGCGCGCTCCTTGCCGGCGGCGAAGAAGACCGCGTCGCCGTTCTTGGCGCCGGCCGCGGCGGCGAGGCCGGCCAGGTGCTCCTCGGAGAGGTTCTTGGCGACCGGGCCACGCAGCTCGCCGGTCTCGGCGTCGATCAGCACGTAGGCGAGGCCCTTGGCGCCGCGCGCCTTGGCCCAGTCCTGCCAGGCGTCCAGCTGCTTGCGCGGCTGCGAGGCGCCGCCCGGCATGACCACGGCGCCGACGTACGGGGCCTGGAAGACGCGGAACTCGGTGCCCTTGAAGTACTCGGTGAGGTCGGTGAGTTCCTGGCCGAAGCGGACGTCCGGCTTGTCGGAGCCGTAGCGGCCCATCGCGTCCGCGTAGGTCATCCGCGGCAGCGGGTTGGGGATCTCGTAGCCGTGCACCTCGCGCCAGACGGCGCCGATGATCTTCTCGCCGAGGGCCAGGATGTCCTCCTGGTCGACGAACGAGGCCTCGATGTCCAGCTGGGTGAACTCCGGCTGGCGGTCGGCGCGGAAGTCCTCGTCGCGGAAGCAGCGGGCGATCTGGTAGTAGCGCTCCATGCCGGCCACCATCAGCAGCTGCTTGAACAGCTGGGGCGACTGCGGCAGCGCGTACCAGTGGCCGGGCTGCAGGCGGACCGGGACGAGGAAGTCGCGGGCGCCCTCGGGGGTGGAGCGGGTGAGGTACGGCGTCTCGATGTCGAGGAAGTCGTTCTCCTCCATCACCCGGCGGATGATGTTGTTGACCTTGGAGCGCAGCCGCAGGCCCTTGGCCGGGCCCTCGCGGCGCAGGTCCAGGTAGCGGTAGCGCAGCCGGACCTCCTCGTTGACCGTGCCCGGCTCGTACTCGGCGACCGGGAACGGCAGCGGGGCGGCCTCGGAGAGCACCTCGATCCCGCTGACGACGACCTCGACGGCGCCGGTCGGGATCTCCGGGTTCTCGTTGCCCTCGGGGCGGACCCGGACGTCGCCGACGACCTTGACGCAGTACTCGGCGCGAAGGCCGTGCACCGAGTCCAGGTCACGGACCACGATCTGCACGGTGCCGGAGGCGTCGCGCAGGTCGATGAAGGCCACGCCGCCGTGGTCGCGGCGGCGGGCGACCCAGCCGGCCAGGGTGACGGTGGTGCCTGCGTGCTCCGGGCGGAGCGTGCCCGCGTCGTGCGTGCGGATCACAGCTGCTTCTCCTTCAGGGTGGTGACGAGTGCGTCGAGGGCGACGGGGGTCTGCTCGCCGGTGCTCATGTCCTTGAGCTGGACGACGCCCTCGGCGAGGTCCCGGTCACCGGCGATCAGGGCGAAGCGGGCGCCGGACCGGTCGGCGGACTTCATGGCGTTCTTGATGGTCTTGACGCCGAAGGCGAGGTCGGTGGCGACGCCGGCCCGGCGCAGCTCGACCACCTTGGCGAACAGGACGTTCTTGGCCTCCTCGCCGAGCGCGACGGCGAAGACCGAGGTCGCGGCCGGCAGGTCGAGGACGACGCCCTCGGCCTCCAGCGCCAGGTAGGTGCGGTCCACGCCGAGGGCCCAGCCGACGGACGGCAGCGCCGGGCCGCCGATCATCTCGGACAAGCCGTCGTAGCGGCCGCCGCCGCCGATCGCGGACTGGGCGCCGAGGCCGTTGTGCACGAACTCGAAGGTGGTGCGGGTGTAGTAGTCCAGGCCGCGGACCAGCTTCGGGTCGTCGACGAAGGCCACGCCGTTGGCGGTGAGCAGCTCGCGGACCTTCTCGTCGTACGCCTTGCAGTCCTCGCACAGGAAGTCGCGCAGCATCGGGGCGCCGACCAGCTGCTCCTGCACCGACTCGCGCTTGTCGTCCAGGACGCGCAGAGGGTTGATCTCGGCGCGGCGGCGGGTCTCCTCGTCGAGGTCCAGGCCGGACAGGAACTCGATCAGGGCGGTGCGGTAGACCGGGCGGCACTGCTTGTCGCCGAGGCTGTTGAGCAGCAACGAGTAGTTGCTCAGGCCCAGCGAGCGGAAGGCGTCGTCGGCCAGGATGATCAGCTCGGCGTCCAGCGCCGGGTCCTCGGCGCCGATCGCCTCGGCGCCGACCTGGGAGAACTGGCGGTAGCGGCCGGCCTGCGGGCGCTCGTAGCGGTAGTACGAGCCGGAGTACCAGAGCTTGACCGGCAGGTTGCCCGCCTTGTGCAGGTTGGCCTGGAGCGCGGCGCGCAGCACCGAGGCGGTGCCCTCGGGGCGCAGCGCGAGGTCCTCCTTGCCGCGCTTGGTGAGGGAGAACATCTCCTTGGTGACGATGTCGGTGGACTCGCCGACACCGCGCGAGAACAGCTTCACGTCCTCGAAGACCGGGGTCTCGATGTAGCCGTAACCGGCCCGGCGGGCGGGCGCGGCGATGCGCTCGCGGATCGCCAGGAAGGTCGCGGAGCTGGGGGGCAGCAGGTCGTAGGTGCCCTTGGGGGCGGTGAAGGTGCTCAACTTCTCTTCCGTCACATTCCTCGTCGCGGGAAAGCCGGGGCGCCGGCCGCCCCCGCTGCCTGTCGGAGGTAGGGGTTGGTGGCGCGCTCGCGGCCGATGGTGGTCTGACCGCCGTGGCCGGAGAGGACCACGGTGGAATCGTCGAGGGGCAGGCACACCCGGGCCAGCGAGCTCATGATCGCCTCGCTGTCCCCGCCCGGGAGGTCGGTACGCCCGATGGAGCCGGCGAACAGCAGGTCGCCCGAGAACAGCACCGGGGGGAGATCCTCGGCACCGGGCGTCCGGAAGGTCACCGACCCCCCGGTATGGCCCGGGGCGTGGTCCACGGTCAGCTTCAGGCCGGCCAGCTCCAGCACGCTGCCGTCGGTGAGCTCGCGCACGTCGTCGGGCTCGCCGACGGTGAGCTCGCCCATCAGCTGGGTGCCCAGGGAGCGGCCGAGCGCCTTCTCCGGGTCGGCCATCATGTACCGGTCCTCGGGGTGGATCCAGGCCGGGACGCCGCGGGCGCCGCAGACCGGGACCACCGAGGCCACGTGGTCGATGTGGCCGTGGGTGAGCAGCACGGCGACGGGCTTCAGCCGGTGCTCGCGGACGAGTTCCTCGACGCCGCGGGCGGCCTGGTGGCCGGGGTCGACGATGACGCACTCCTCGCCCGCCGCCGGCGCGACCAGGTAGCAGTTGGTGCCCCAGGCTCCAGCGGGGAATCCGGCGATGAACACGCGCGTCCTTCGGGTGTGCGGCGACAGGCTGCGATGGCTACCAGTAGTGATGTGTAAGGGCAGCCTACCGGCGGGCCGGGTCCGGTTGCGAACCAGATGACGGTGGCGGGCCGGGCCGTCGGGGCGGTTCACCGTGTTCTTACGGGCCCGGTCCCTACACTTGGCCGCCGATGGATGCGATGATCCGCTTCGGAATCCATCCACTCTTTCCGCACATCCTCAGGAGACACGGCCGGTGGTCAGCAGCGAACAGCGGCGGCGGCAGCTCGCCCGCGAGAAATTCGAGCGCCAGGAGAAGCGCCGCGCCGAGGCGGCGGCCGCCCGCAAGCGCCGCAACACGATCATGGGCACCTCGCTCGCCGTCGTGGTGCTGGCCGGCGGCGGCACGCTGTTCGCCACCGGCGCGTTCGACTCGGGCAAGGCGACTTCGGCCGCCTCCTCCCCCCAGGCCGCGCCGACCCAGGCCGCCCCCACCCAGCCGGCCGCCCCGACCCGCAAGCCGGTCGACGGCTGCTCCGCCCCGGCGCCGGGCGCGCCCAACGGCAAGCAGTTCAAGACCGAGCCGGCCATGACGATCGACCCGAGCGGCTCGTACACCATGGCGCTGGACACCAACTGCGGCAAGGTGACGGTCGCGCTGGACGCGGCCAAGGCCCCGCACACCGTGAACTCCTTCGCCTTCCTGGCCGGTGAGCAGTTCTTCGACCACACCAAGTGCCACCGCCTCACCACCGACGGCATCTTCGTGCTCCAGTGCGGGGACCCGACCGCCAGCGCGACCGTTCCGGGCGGCATGGGCGGCCCCGGCTACAAGTTCAAGGACGAGAACCTGACCGGCGCCGCCTACCCGGCGGGCACCGTGGCGATGGCCAACTCCGGCCCGGACACCAACGGCAGCCAGTTCTTCCTGGTCTACAAGGACACCCAGCTACCCCCGAACTACATCCCCTTCGGCAAGATCACCGGCGGCCTGGACGTGGTCCAGAAGATCGCCGCCGCGGGCACCCTGGAGGGTTCTTCGGACGGCCACCCGATGGCCGACGTCACCTTCAACTCGGTTACCGTGTCGAAGGGTTGACAGACCCCGAGGTCTTCGGCGGCGGGCGCCCGGGGGCGCCCCCGCCGGGCCCCGGAACGAACTCGCCCGGCCCGGATGCGGACAGCACCGGGCCTGGTCGCCTATGTTGGCGTTGTATAGGGTGCCCGGACCCGCCTAGCCGTCACCCGCGGCAGCAAGGCACGGCGGACGGGGACGGCGGACTCATCGGTCCGCCGCACATCAACTGTGGACGACGGACGCGCGCCGCCCCGGCGCGGGCGCGACGTCATGTGGAGGACGCGCTATGAGCAGCGACCCGTGGGGCCGTGTGGACGAGCAGGGCACGGTGTACGTCAGGACGGCCGACGGCGAACGCGTCGTGGGTTCCTGGCAGGCCGGCTCGCCCGAGGAGGCCCTCGCCTACTTCGAGCGCAAGTACCAGGGCATCGAGGTGGAGATCGGCCTGCTGGAGAAGCGGGTGCGCACCACCGACCTGGCCGCCAAGGACGCCCAGACCGCGTTGGAGCACCTCCGCGCGCAGGTGACCGAGGGGCACGCGGTGGGTGACCTGGACGCGCTGGCCAAGCGGCTGGACACGCTCGCCGGTGAGATCGAGAGCCGGCGGGAGGAGCGCAAGGCCGCCCGCGCCAAGGCCCAGGACGAGACCCGCTCCGCCAAGGAGGCCCTGGTCGCCGAGGCCGAGCAGCTCGCCGAGTCCACCCAGTGGCGGGAGGCCGGGGACCGGCTGCGCGCCCTGGTGGAGACCTGGAAGGGCCTGCCGCGGCTGGACCGCAAGAGCGACGACGAGCTGTGGCACCGCTTCTCGCACGCCCGCTCGGTCTTCTCCAAGCACCGCAAGGCGCACTTCGCCACCCTGGACGCCGAGCGTGACCACGCCCGGCAGACCAAGGAGGCGCTGGTCACCGAGGCCGAGGCGCTGTCCTCGTCCACCGACTGGGGCAGCACCGCGGCCGCCTACCGCGACCTGATGGCGCGCTGGAAGGCCGCCGGCCGGGCGCAGCGGGACGTCGAGGACGAGCTGTGGGCGCGGTTCCGCGGCGCGCAGGACGTCTTCTTCCAGGCCCGTTCCGCGGTGTTCAGCGAGCGGGACGCCGAGCAGGTGGGCAACCAGAAGCTCAAGGAGGCGCTGGCCGCCGAGGCCGAGGCGATCCTGCCGATCACCGACCTGAAGGCCGCCAAGGCCGCGCTGCGCGACGTCAACGAGCGCTGGGAGGCGATCGGGCACGTGCCGCGCGACGTCCGTCCGAAGCTGGACGGCCGGCTGAACGCGGTCGAGCGGGCGATCCGCGAGGCCGAGGACGCCGAGTGGAAGCGCTCCAACCCGGAGGCCAAGGCCCGCGCGGCCGGCATGGTGGGCCTGTTCCAGGCGAAGGCCGACAAGCTGCAGGCCGACCTGGACAAGGCCCGCGCGGCCGGCAACGCCTCCAAGGCCGCCAAGCTGGAGTCCGAGCTGGCGGGCGTGCAGACCCTGCTGGAGCAGGCGCACAAGAGCCAGGACGAGTTCAGCGGCTGAATCCCAGCCGACTGAACGGCGAAGGCCCCCGGGGAACTCCCCGGGGGCCTTCCTCATGCCGTGGTCACTTGCGGGCGGAGGTGACGCGGTAGACGTCGTACACGCCCTCGACGCCGCGCACCGCCTTGAGCACGTGGCCCAGGTGCTTCGGGTCGCCCATCTCGAAGGTGAAGCGGCTCATCGCCACCCGGTCCCGGGAGGTCTGGACCGCCGCCGACAGGATGTTGACGTGCTGGTCGGAGAGCACCCGGGTGACGTCCGAGAGCAGCCGGGAGCGGTCCAGCGCCTCGACCTGGATGGCCACCAGGAAGACCGAGGACTGGGTGGCCGCCCACTCGACGTCGATCATCCGCTCGGGCTGCTGGCTCAGCGACTCGACGTTGACGCAGTCGGCGCGGTGCACCGAGACGCCGTTGCCACGGGTGACGAAGCCGACGATCGGGTCGCCCGGCACCGGGGTGCAGCAGCGGGACAGCTTGACCCAGACGTCCTCGACACCCTTGACGATCACGCCCGGGTCGCCCTTGGCCCGGCGGCGGACGGCCCGGCGGGTGTCGTGGGTCGGGGTCGCGGTCTCGGCCAGGTCCTCGGTCGCGCCCTCCTCGCCGCCGAGCGCCTGGACCAGCTTCTGGACGATGTTCTGCGCGGCGACGTGCCCCTCGCCGATGGCGGCGTAGAGCGAGGAGATGTCGGGGTAGCGCATCTCGTGGGCCAGGGTGACCAGCGAGTCGCCGGTCAGGATCCGCTGGATCGGCAGGCCCTGCTTGCGCATCGCCCGGACGATCGCCTCCTTGCCGTGCTCGATCGCCTCCTCGCGGCGCTCCTTGGAGAACCAGGCGCGGATCTTGTTGCGGGCGCGCGGCGACTTGACGAAGCCCAGCCAGTCCCGGGACGGGCCGGCGTTCTCCGCCTTGGAGGTGAACACCTCGACGGTGTCGCCGTTCTCCAGCGTCGACTCCAGCGGCACCAGCCGTCCGTTGACCCGGGCCCCTATGGTCCGGTAGCCGACCTCGGTGTGCACCGCGAAGGCGAAGTCGACCGGGGTCGCCCCGGCGGGCAGGGCTATCACGTCACCCTTGGGGGTGAAGACGAAGACCTCGTTGCTGGCCAGGTCGAAGCGGAGCGACTCCAGGAACTCGCCCGGGTCGGCGGTCTCCTTCTGCCAGTCCAGCAGCTGCCGCAGCCAGGCCATCTCGTTGACGGCGCCGGCCTTGTCGTCCTTGCGGACCTGGGTCGGGGTGTCGGTGCGGACCTTGGAGGCCCCGGCGACCGCGCGCTGCTTGTACTTCCAGTGGGCGGCGATGCCGTACTCGGCCCGCCGGTGCATGTCGAAGGTGCGGATCTGGAGTTCGACGGGCTTGCCGCCGGGACCGATCACCGTGGTGTGCAGCGACTGGTACATGTTGAACTTGGGCATCGCGATGTAGTCCTTGAACCGCCCCGGCACCGGGTTCCACCGCGCGTGGATGGTGCCCAGCGCCGCGTAGCAGTCGCGGACGGTGTCGACCAGGACCCGGATGCCCACCAGGTCGTAGATCTCGGCGAAGTCCCGGCCCCGGACGATCATCTTCTGGTAGACCGAGTAGTAGTGCTTCGGCCGGCCGGTGACGGAGGCGGTGATCCGGGCGCCGCGCAGGTCCGTCTGGACCTGGTCGATGACGGTCGCCAGGTACTCGTCCCGCTTGGGGGCGCGCTCGGCGACCAGCCGGACGATCTCGTCGTACATCTTGGGGTAGAGGATCGCGAAGGCGAGGT
The DNA here is from genome assembly GCF_044768305.1 of Kitasatospora sp. NPDC101155. Classification (NCBI taxonomy): domain Bacteria; kingdom Bacillati; phylum Actinomycetota; class Actinomycetes; order Kitasatosporales; family Streptomycetaceae; genus Kitasatospora; species Kitasatospora sp. NPDC101155. The sequence goes on from NZ_JBIWPN010000012.1 coordinate 68,134, forward strand.
CCTCCAGCTCCCACTTGATGGTGTTCATGCCCAGCCGGTGCGCCAGCGGGGCGTAGATCTCCAGCGTCTCGCGGGCCTTCTTCTCCTGCTTCTCCCGCTTGAGGTAGCGCATCGTGCGCATGTTGTGCAGGCGGTCGGCCAGCTTGATCACCAGGACCCGCGGGTCCTTGGCCATCGCCACGACCATCTTGCGGACGGTCTCGGCCTGGGCGGCCTCGCCGAACTTGACCCGGTCGAGCTTGGTGACGCCGTCGACCAGCAGGGCCACCGAGTCGCCGAAGTCCTTGCGCAGGGTCTCCAGGCCGTAGTCGGTGTCCTCGACGGTGTCGTGCAGCAGCCCGGCCATCAGCGTCGGGGCGTCCATGCCGAGCTCGGCGAGGATGGTCGCGACGGCCAGCGGGTGGGTGATGTACGGGTCGCCGCTCTTGCGCTTCTGCCCGCGGTGCCACTTCTCGGCGACGGCGTAGGCGCGCTCGATGTCGCGCAGCAGCGCCGGGTCAGCCTTGGGGTCGTTCGCCCGGATCGAGCGGAACAGCGGCTCCAGCACGGGGTTGAGCACGCTGGAGCGCTGGCCGCCGAGGCGGGCCAGGCGGGCGCGCATGCCGCCGCCGGTACCGGAGCCGCGGCCGAGCGGGGCGAGCTGGCGCGAGGAGGTGGGCGCCGGGCGTGCCGGAGTGGCCCCCGAGGGCGTGGGACGGTCTTCGGGGGCGGCCGCTGCGGCCGTGGGCACAACCTCGTCGGGCAAGGACACTCCTCGGGGCACCGGGGCCGACCCCCCGCCGAGGCCCGTGCGGTCCGGGCACAACCGGGAGGGGATGAATCTTCATGGTACCGAGCCGGGCGGCCCGGTGTTCATCCGGCCGGGCCCGTCAACGCAAGGACGGCGGTCGGATGATCCGACCGCCGTCCCTTCAGCCCGTCGCCGAGCCCGTCCCTCAGACCGTGACCAGCGTCTCCAGCGGGGCGCCGTTCAGGTGCCCGGCCAGCCGCTCGCGGCCGTCCAGGAAGCCCAACTCCATCAGCACCACGACGCCCGCCAGCTCGGCGCCGGCCTCCTTCACCAGCTCCAGCGAGGCGCCTATGGTGCCGCCGGTGGCCAGCACGTCGTCCACCACCAGCACCTTCTCACCGGGCTCGAAGGCGTCGCACTGCACCTCCAGCGTCGCCGAGCCGTACTCCAGCTCGTACGAGCGCCGGAACACGTCGCCGGGCAGCTTGCCCTGCTTGCGGATCGGCACGAAGCCCAGTCCGGCCGCGAAGGCCGCCGGGGCCGCCAGCACGAAGCCGCGCGCCTCCAGACCCACCACCTTGGTCGCCCCGAGCTCCTTCGCCCGGTCGGCCAGCGCCCGGGTCAGGGCACCGTAGGCCTCGGCGTCGGCGAGCAGCGGTGCGATGTCCTTGAACAGCACACCCGGCTTCGGGTAGTCCGGGACGTCCCGTATCCGGCTGTTCAGCAGCTCGGCCAGGGTGATGTCGGCGGTGGTCACGGTGGTGTCCTTAGGGTCTGGGTAATCAGCGCTTGGTGGACGGACGGCCCTTGGGCCGCGCGGCACCGGCCGCCCGACCGCGCTGACCGACCATACCCGCGGGCTGGTCCCCGTCCGCACCCTCGTCCGTCGACGCCGCGTCCGAGCCTTCGGCCTTGGCGGCCGCGGCCCGGTGCTGCAGGACCCGCTTGCGCAGGGCCTTCATCTCCGGCTGCTCCTCCTTGAGCTGCGCCAGCAGCGGGGTGGCGACGCAGATCGAGGAGTAGGCACCGGCCGCGAGGCCGATGAACAGCGCGAGCGAGATGTCGTTCAGGGTGCCGGCGCCCAGCAGGCCGCCGCCGATGAACAGCAGCGCGGCGACCGGCAGGAGCGCCACCACGGTGGTGTTGAGCGAACGCACCAGGGTCTGGTTGAGGCCGGCGTTGGCCGCCTCGCTGTAGGTGCGCTTGTTCTGCTTGGTGAGGTCCTTGGTGTTCTCCTTCACGGTGTCGAAGACGACGACCGTGTCGTAGAGCGAGTAACCGAGGATCGTCAGGAACCCGATCACCGTACCGGGGGTGACCTCGAAGCCCACTAGGGCGTACACACCGATGGTGATCAGCAGGTCGTGGATCAGGGCGACCAGGGCGGCCACCGCCATCCGCCACTCGAAGGCGATCGCCAGGTAGAGCGTCACCAGGACCATGAAGATGATCAGGCCGGTGAGCGCCTTGTTGGAGATCTGCTTGCCCCAGCTGGGGCCGATGACCTGGGCCTCGACGGTGTCCAGCGGCACGCCGATCTTCTCGGCGAGCTGCGAGCGGACCTCGTCGGAGCTCTTCGTCTCGTCGGTGCTGACCTGGATGCGGATCTTGTTGCCGTCGGTCGACTGCACCAGCGGGTGCGAGGAGACGACCTCATCGGCCTTGTCCTGCGCCTGCGAGACGGTCAGACCGGGCTTGGTCACGGTGTAGACCGAGCCGCCCTTGAACTCGATGCCCAGGTGCAGGCCCATGGCCAGGCCGATCGCCGCGACCAGCACGATCACACCGGAGATCGAGTACCAGAGCTTGCGGCGCCCGACGAAGTCGAAGCTGACCTCGCCCTGGTAGAGCCGGTGGCCCAGATTGGAGAAGCGTGACACGGTGTCAGGCCTCCTTCACGGCGGCAGAGGAGGAGCTACGGCGACGGCTGCTGCGCAGCGGCGGGCGGGCGCCCAGCCGCTTCGGGTCCAGGCCGGACCACGGGTGACCCTCGGAGAAGAACTTGCGCCGGGCCAGCAGCGTGATCAGCGGCTTGGTGAAGAGGAAGATCACCACGACGTCGAGCGCGGTGGTCAGACCCAGGGTGAAGGCGAAGCCCTGGACCTTGCCGACCGAGACCACGTAGAGCACGGCGGCACAGAGGAAGGACACGAAGTCCGAGACCAGGATGGTGCGCCGGGCACGCGGCCAGGCCCGCTGGACCGCCGGGCGCAGCGGCGCGCCCTCGCGGACCTCGTCGCGGATGCGCTCGAAGTACACGATGAAGGAGTCAGCGGTGATGCCGATCGCGACGATCGCACCGCAGACCGCCGGCAGGTTCAGCGCGAAGCCGATCCCGCCGCCGAGCAGGCTCATGATCGAGTAGGTCAGGGCCGCCGAGACGAGCAGACCGGCGATCGAGACCAGGCCCAGGCCGCGGTAGTAGATCAGCGAGTACGCGACGACCAGCAGCATGCCGATCGCACCGGCGACCAGACCGGCCTTGAGCTGGTCACTGCCCAGCGCCGGGGAGACGGTGGTGATGTCGCTCTTGGTGAACTCCAGCGGCAGGGCGCCGTAGCTCAGCACGTTGGAGAGGTCCTGGGCCTCGGCCTGGGAGAACTGTCCGGTGATGACCGCGCTACCGCCCGGGATCGGGCCGTTGACCTGCGGGTGCGAGACCACCTGGTTGTCCAGCACGATGGCGAACTGGTTGGCCGGCGGGGTCTGGGTGGCCAGCTGGCCGGTGACCTTGGAGAAGGCGTCGGTGCCGGCGCCGTTGAACTGCAGCTGGACCTGCCAGCCGCCGCCGGTCTGGGTGTCGAGGCCCGCCTGGGCCTTGGAGATGTCCGCGCCCTTCACGGCCGCGGGGCCGAGGGCCAGCTTCTCGTAGTAGCCGTGCTCGGCCTTCTGGGAGCAGGCCACCATGGCCTTGTCCTCGGCGCCGGTCTGGGTGGCGCGGACCTCGGGCTTGGTGCAGTCGAGCTTCGCGAAGGCGTCGGCCAGCTCCGGCGGGACGGTGCCCTGGGTCATCGCGGCGCTCAGGTCGGCGGCGCTCGGCGCGGTGGGCTGGGCGCTCGGGGCGCCGGTGGCGGCCGGGGCCGCGGAGCCGGTGGCGGCCGGGGACGGAGCGGTGCTCGCGCCGGTGGCGGCGGCCGACGGGCTGGCGCCCTCGGCGGCCAGGGCCTCACCGACGGCGCGGCCCTGCTTGGTGGCGCTCGCCGAGGCGGTCGGCGCGTGGCTGGCGGAGGAGCTCGCGCCCGCCGAGGCCGAGGCGGTGGCCGACGGGGTGGCGCTGCCCGAGGGGGCGGCGCTCGGGCTGCCGGTCGCGCCGGCGGACGGGGTGCCGCTGGGCGCGGACGGGGTGCCGGTGGGCGCGGGGGGGGTGACACCGCTGGGCGCCACGGCCAGGACCGGACGGAAGAACAGCTTCGCGGTGGTACCGACCTGGTCCGCCGCGTTCTGCTGGTCGCCGCCCTTGGGGATGTTCACGATGATCGTGTCCGAGCCCTGGGTCTGGACCTCCGCCTCGGAGACACCCATTCCGTTGACCCGGCGCTCGATGATCCCGACGGCGATGTCCATGTTGGACTTGTTGACCGCCTTGGGGTCGGTCGACTTCGCGGTCAGCGTGATGCTGGTGCCACCGGCGAGGTCGATTCCGAGCCGGGGCTTGGTGTTGCCCGTCCCGAACATGAGGGCGACCAGTCCGACGGTGACGACCAGGATGAGGGCCAGCGCCCGCCCTGGGTAGCCGTCGCGCGGGCGCGACTTGGGTGTTGCCACCTTGCTCGTTTCTCCCTGTCCATGCCACCTCCCCGACCGGACCCCCGTCCGGCTCGTGGCGGGACGGGGGCATGGCGGTTCTGCGGCCCTGAGGTCCTGTGGGCTCGCGGCACTGCGCCGCGCGGCCGGGCGGGTTGCCCGGCCGTACTACTTGCTCGCGGGAGCCCCGCCCTCGGCATCGCCCTTCTCGGCGCTGTCCTTGGTGAGCGACAGCGCCTTGTCCTCGACCGGCACGGCGTCCGCGTCCTCGGCCTCGGGCTCGGGCAGCTCGTCATCGCCGGGGCGACCGTTGATGATCGCGTCGTACTCCTGGGGGTCCAGGACGGCCGCGATGGCGCTCTTGGTGAAGTGGGTGACCACGCCGGGAGCGATCTCCAGCTCGACGGTCTCGTCGTTGACCGCCTTCACCTGGGCGTACAGGCCGCCGATGGTGCGCACCCCCGCCCCGGGCTCCAGCGCGGTCTGCATCTGCTGCATCTGCGACTGGCGCTTCTTCTGCGACCGGAACATGAGCACGATCGCGATGATCGGGAGGAGAAGGATGATGAGGTTCACTGCAGCCAGGGTCCTTTACGGGCCGCCGGCCGGCGGCCTGTGTGGTATGGGTCGGCCCGTCAGGTGAGAGGGGCGGTCCGGCGGAGTCTAGGCGACCCCGAACTGATCGGACAACGCCAAGCATCGCATCCTGCCGCCGAAAGTGGCGACCCTCGGCCTGCACAGTTTCCACGGACTTCTCCCCTGGCTCCTCCCCGCCCTGCGGCGCCTGGCCGGGCGCCGGGAACCGGTGGACACCTCTCACCCGTTCAGTCCATGCCGGTCAACTTCCGTCCGCCGGGAACAGCTGCGGCTGGGCGGTCGCCGCACCGCGGGTGGTCTGGACCGGCGCGGTCTGCACCGGCGGAGTCAGGCCGAGGTGCTGCCAGGCGGCGGCGGTGGCGATCCGCCCGCGCGGGGTGCGGGCGAGCAGGCCCTCGCGGACCAGGAAGGGCTCGGCCACCTCCTCGACCGTCTCGGCCTCCTCCCCCACGGCGACCGCGAGTGTCGACAAACCGACCGGCCCGCCGCCGAACAGCCGCAGCAGCGCGTCCAGCACCGCGCGGTCCAGCCGGTCCAGACCGCGGGCGTCCACCTCGTAGACGTCCAGCGCCTGGGCGGCGATCTCGGCGCTGACCTGGCCGTCGTGCCGCACCTGGGCGTAGTCGCGGACCCGGCGCAGCAGCCGGTTGGCGATGCGCGGGGTGCCGCGCGAGCGCCCGGCGATCTCGGCCGCACCGGCCGGGTCTATCTCGACGTCCAGCAGGGCGGCCGAGCGGTGCACCACTCGCTGCAGCTCGCTCGGGGCGTAGAACTCCATGTGCCCGGTGAAGCCGAAGCGGTCGCGCAGCGGGGGTGGCAGCAGCCCGGCCCGGGTGGTGGCGCCGACCAGGGTGAAGGGCGGCAGCTCCAACGGGATGGCGGTGGCGCCCGGACCCTTGCCGACGATCACGTCGACCCGGAAGTCCTCCATCGCCATGTAGAGCATCTCCTCGGCCGGCCGGGACATCCGGTGGATCTCGTCGAGGAAGAGCACCTCGCCCTCGGTGAGCGAGGAGAGGATCGCCGCGAGGTCCCCCGCGTGCTGGATGGCCGGGCCGGAGGTGATCCGGATCGGGGCGCCCAGCTCAGCGGCGATGATCATGGACAGGGTGGTCTTGCCGAGCCCCGGAGGCCCGCTCAGCAGCACGTGGTCGGGTGCGCTGCCGCGCTTGCGGGCAGCCTGGAGCACCAGGGACAGCTGCTCGCGCACCCGCTCCTGGCCGATGAACTCGTCCAGCAGCTTGGGGCGCAGCGCCGCCTCAACCGCCTGGTCCTCGCCGTCGGCGGCGGCCGTGACCAGCCGGTCCGCAGGTTCCGAGTCGTACATCCTCGCGGGCTCCAAAGTCTCCGTTGTCGACAAACAGACAGATCGTCAGGGGGGATTCAGCGGGCGCGGTTGAGGCCGCGCAGCGCCAGCCGGAGCAGGGCGCCCACATCCGGCGTCTGCTGCGCCTCCGCCTCCGGGGTGACCGCCGCGACCGCCTCGTCCGCCTCACGCGGGGCGTAGCCCAGGCCGGTCAGCGCGGAGTGCAGCTGCTCGCTCCACGGCGCCGGGCCGGCGGCGATCGGCTTCTGGGCGGGCACCGCACCGTGCGGCGCGCCCAGCTTGTCCTTGTACTCCAGCAGCAGCTTGGCCGCCTTCGCCTTGCCGATGCCCGGCACGGCGACCAGCGCCTTCTCGTCCCCACCCGCGACCGCGGCGCGCAGCGCGTCCGGGCTGTGCACGCCGAGGATGGCCTGCGCCAGCTTGGGGCCGACGCCCGGCGCGGCCTGCAGGATCTCGAACACCGAGCGCTCGTCGTCGTCCGCGAAGCCGAACAGGGTGAGCGAGTCCTCGCGGACCACCAGCGAGGTCGCCAGCCGGGCCGGCTCGCCCAGCCGCAGGCCGGCCAGGGTGTTCGGGGTGCACTGCACGGCCATGCCGACCCCGCCGACCTCGACCACCGCGACGCCGGAGGAGATGGCCGCCACGGGGCCCTGGACGAAGGCGATCACCGAAGCCTGCCTTTCACAGAAGTAGAGGGGGCTTTCAGAAGCACGGAGCGCGAGGTGGAGCGGGCGGCGTTGACCGCGGCCTCCAGGCGGTTGGTCGCCCCGCCGCGCCAGATGTGGCAGATGGCCAGCGCCAGCGCGTCGGCCGCGTCGGCGGGCTTGGGCGGGGCGTCCAGCCGCAGCAGCCGCTGCACCATGGCCGTGACCTGCGCCTTGTCCGCCCGACCCGAGCCGGTGACGGCGGCCTTGACCTCGCTGGGGGTGTGCAGGGTGACGGGGATGCCGCGCCGGGTGGCGCAGAGCATCGCGACCGCGCTGGCCTGGGCCGTCCCCATCACGGTCCGGACGTTGTGCTGGGCGAAGACCCGCTCGACGGCCACCAGATCGGGCCGGTGCTCGTCCAGCCAACCCTCGATCCCCTGCTCGACCAGCAGCAGCCGCTGCCCGATCTCGGCATCGGCGGGCGTGCGCACCACGCCCACCCCGACCATCCGCAGCGGCCGGCCCGGCGCACCCTCGACCACGCCGACCCCGCACCTGGTCAGCCCCGGGTCCACACCCAGCACCCGCACGTCACGCCCCGCCTCTCTGTGACTCACCACTCGCCGAAGGACCTGCGCGAAGGCTACCGTCCGGGTCCGACAGCCCCGCCGACGACACCGGCCCGGCGGTCCTGGGACCACCGGGCCGGGCAGTGAGAACGATCGCTCGGTGCCGTTACTCGGCGTCGAGCTGCGCGCCGACCTCGTCGGAGATGTCGAAGTTGGCGAAGACGTTCTGCACGTCGTCGCTGTCCTCGAGCGCGTCGATCAGCTTGAGGATCTTGCGGGCGCCGTCGACGTCCAGCTCGACCTGCATGCTCGGGAGGAAGTTGGCCTCGGCCGAGTCGTAGTCGACGCCGGCGTCGACCAGCGCGGTGCGCACGGCGACCATCTTGGCGGCCTCGGAGACGATCTCGAAGGAGTCGCCGAGGTCGTTGATCTCCTCCGGCTCCTGGTCGAGGACGACCTCGAACAGCTTGTCCTCGTCCACGCCGTCGGCCTTGGGGACGATCACGACACCCTTGCGGGTGAACAGGTACGAGACCGAACCCGGGTCGGCCATCGAGCCGCCGTTGCGGGTCATCGCCACGCGCACGTCGGAGGCGGCGCGGTTGCGGTTGTCGGTGAGGCACTCGATCAGGACGGCGACACCGTTCGGGCCGTAGCCCTCGTACATGATGGTCTGGTAGTCGGCACCGCCGGCCTCCAGACCGCCACCGCGCTTGACGGCGCGGTTGATGTTGTCGATCGGGACCGAGCTCTTCTTCGCCTTCTGGATGGCGTCGTAGAGGGTCGGGTTGCCCGCCGGGTCGGGACCGCCGGTGCGCGCCGCCACCTCGATGTTCTTGATCATCTTGGCGAAGAGCTTGCCGCGCTTGGCGTCGATCACGGCCTTCTTGTGCTTGGTGGTAGCCCACTTAGAGTGGCCGGACATCGCCAGCTCCTTTACGTCGCCAAATGGAAATGAAACAGATGAGATCTTACCGGTGTCGTCACCGGTAAGACGCACACGGCTACGGGTGCCCTATCGGGCGGCGAGGTGCTCCTCGACCATCCGCACGAAGTAGGCGTGCACGCGGTGGTCGCCGGTGAGCTCCGGGTGGAAGGAGGTGGCCAGCAGGTTGCCCTGGCGCACGGCCACGATCCGGGCCTCCGGACCGTCCGCGGCTGGCAGCTCGGCCAGCACCTCGACACCCGCGCCGACCGCCTCGACCCAGGGGGCGCGGATGAAGACTCCGTGCACCGGCACGTCGTCCATGCCCTTGAAGGCGATCCCGGACTCGAAGGACTCGTTCTGGCGGCCGAAGGCGTTGCGGCGCACCGTCATGTCGATGCCGCCGACGGTCTCCTGGTCCTCCCGACCGTCGAGGATCTTGTCGGCCAGCATGATCATGCCCGCGCAGGTGCCGTACACCGGCATCCCGGCGGCGACCCGCTCGCGCACCGGGTCCATCACGCCGAACAGCAGCGCCAGCTTGGACATGGTGGTGGACTCCCCGCCGGGGATCACCAGCGCGTCGACCTCGGCCAGCTCCTCGGCACGGCGCACCGGACGGGCGAGCGCGTCGGCCTCGGCCAGCGCCACCAGGTGCTCGCGGACGTCGCCCTGCAGGGCGAGGACGCCGATGACTGGAGTGCTCACGGTCTTCAACCTCAATCGATCGTCACTACGGAAATACGCGGCACGGCCCGCCGCGCGCCGGGGCGCCGCGGCGGGCCTGAGCCGATCTACGGGTGGGCGGGGCGATTACCAGCCGCGGTTGGCGTAGCGCTCGGTCTCCGGCAGGGTGTCGCAGTTGATGCCGACCATGGCCTCGCCCAGGTTGCGGGAGGCGTCCGCGATGATCTTCGGGTCGTCGTAGAAGGTGGTGGCCTTCACGATGGCGGCGGCGCGCTTGGCCGGGTCACCCGACTTGAAGATGCCGGAGCCGACGAAGACGCCCTCGGCGCCCAGCTGGCGCATCAGCGCGGCGTCGGCCGGGGTGGCCACGCCACCGGCGGAGAACAGCACCACCGGCAGCTTGCCGAGCTCGGCGACCTCCTTGACCAGCTCGTACGGGGCGCGCAGCTCCTTGGCGGCGGCGTACAGCTCGTTGTGGTCCAGGGCGCGCAGCTGGCCGATCTCGTTCTTGATCTGGCGCAGGTGGCGGACGGCCTCGACGACGTTGCCGGTGCCGGCCTCACCCTTCGAGCGGATCATGGCCGCGCCCTCGGCGATGCGGCGCAGGGCCTCGCCCAGGTTGGTGGCGCCGCAGACGAAGGGGGTGGTGAAGGCCCACTTGTCGGAGTGGTTGACCTCGTCGGCCGGGGTCAGCACCTCGGACTCGTCGATGTAGTCGACACCGAGCGACTGCAGGACCTGGGCCTCGACGAAGTGGCCGATGCGGGACTTGGCCATCACCGGGATGGAGACCGCGTTGATGATCTCCTCGATCATGTTCGGGTCGGACATGCGGGCCACGCCGCCGTCCTTGCGGATGTCGGCCGGAACCCGCTCCAGGGCCATGACGGCCACCGCGCCGGCGTCCTCGGCGATCTTCGCCTGCTCGGCGTTGACCACATCCATGATCACACCGCCCTTGAGCTGCTCGGCCATGCCGCGCTTGACCCGGGCGGTACCGATCTGCGGCTGGTCTGCGGTGGTGGGGGTGGTGGACACGTGAGACCTCACTCGAAGATGAACCAGTGCTATCGCCCTATGGTAGGCGGAACGGGTGGCCCATCCATGTGCCACCCAGTCCAGCCCGGACGACGGGATGCGACAAACGGGCCGTATCCGGGGACAGCCTAAGCAGGCGCCCCCTCGGGCGTGAGCGCGGGCGGCGGGGCGTCGTCCATCTCGAAGGCCAGCGGGAACGGCGCCTTCCCCGCCAACCGGAAGTAGCGCACCAGCCGGTGCTCGCGCACCGCCCGCGCCGCCCGCACCGCGTCGTTGTGGAACCGGCGGGCCATCGGCACCCGGCGCACCGCAGCCGTCAGATCACGAACGGCGTCCTCGCCGCCCGGCTCGGCCATCAGCGCCGCCACCTGCTCCGGCTCCTCGAACACCGCCCGCAGCGCCAGGCTCAGCTGGCTCTCCGCCACCTCGCGCTGCTCGTCGTCGGCCTGCCGCGCCGCGTGCGCCGCGTCCAGCAGCAGCAGCGAGGCCGCCGGGTCCAGCAGCGAGGATGTCGCCAGCTCCATCGCCACCGAGGCCCGCCGGACCAGCTGCGCGTCCAGCGCCGCCCGCGCGGCGTCGATCCGGGCGTGCAGCCGGTCCAAGCGCCCGGCCGTCCAACTCAGGTACATGCCGAACAGCACCACGGCCACGCCGGCCCAGATCCAGGTAGTCACGGGCCGCTACGTTACCGGGTGTCACCGGCTCACCCCTGGGCGGTCGCGCTGCGGTAGCTCTCCCGGTCGATGTCCGTGATGTTCACCGCGGTGAACAGCCGCACCCCGGGCTTCGGCTTCAGGTGCTCGGCCAGCAGCGCCAGGACGCCCTCGCTCAGCGCCGCCTTCGCCTCCGGCGTGCGACCGGGGAAGATCTGGAACTCGACGAAGACCTGCCCGTCGTGCGGGATCCTGGACGTCCCCACGACGAGCAGCTCGCTCTGGCGGAACACCGTCTTGCACGACCCCGGCTTCGCGTCGATGGTCTCCTCCGCGAGCCGGTTGATCGCCACACCGAGCGACACCCGGTCGAAGCTGTGGGCCAGGTTGGCGGAGTAGTCGACGGAGATCTGCGGCATCGTTGCCCCCATGAATCGCGGTGGTGCGGTCGCCCGACCCTAACGCCACGAACATCCGGCCGCCCCGCGGGCCCACCACCACCGACCGGCCCGCCGAGCACCCCCGTCGACCGGCCCGCCGATCAGTCCCTGGCCAGGCCGAACCGGCCGCGCCGCCCGCTGCGCACGTCCTCCTCGACCACCGCCGCCTCCCCGGCCGTCACGGTCTCGTACACCGCCAGGATGTCCGCGCCCACCGTCGACCAGTCGAACCGCCGCACGTGCCGCGAGGCCGCCTTGCGCAGTTCCTCCAGCCGCGCCGGGTCGCCCAGCAGCCGCAGCGCCGTACGGGCCAGCGCGTCCGCGTCCTCCACCGGGAACAGCTCCCCGGCGTCCCCGCCGTCCAGCACCTGCTTGAACGCGTCCAGGTCGCTGGCCAGCACCGGCGCGCCCGCCGACATCGCCTCGACCAGGATGATCCCGAAGCTCTCCCCGCCGGTGTTCGGCGCCACGTACAGGTCCACGCTGCGCAGCAGCCGGGCCTTCTCCCGGTCGGACACCATCCCGAGGAACTCCACCTGCTCGCGGACCTCGGGCGCCAGGCCGGCGACGGCCTCCTCCTCGTCCCCCTTGCCCGCGACCAGCAACCGCACCCCGGGCCGCTCGGCCAGGATCCTCGGCAGCGCCGCCAGCAGCGTCGGCAGGCCCTTGCGCGGCTCGTTGATCCGGCCGATGAAGCCGATCGTGCCCGGCTCCCCCGCGGCCGCGTTGCCCGTCCAGCGCCCGTCCGGCTCGGCGTCCGCGAAGAAGCCGACGTCCACGCCGTTCGGGATCACCACCGCGTCCCCGCCCAGGTGCTCCACCAGGGTGCGCCGGGCGTACTCCGACACCGCGATCCGGGCCCGCATCTTCTCCAGGCCAGGCTGCAGGATCGGCGAGGCCGCGATCATCGCCCGGGAGCGCGGGTTCGAGGTGTGGAAGGTGCCCACCATCGGCCCGGTGGCCGACCAGGCGGCCAGCATCGACAGGCTCGGCGAGGCCGGCTCGTGCACGTGCAGGATGTCGAAGCGGCCCTCGCGCAGCCACCGCCGCACCCGCGCCGCCGACAGGATGCCGAAGCTCAGCCGCGCCACCGACCCGTTGTACGGCACCGCCACCGCCCGCCCGGCCGAGACCACGTACGGCGGCAGCGCCCCGTCGTCCTCGGCCGGCGCCAGCACCGACACCTGGTGGCCCAGCCGGATCAGGTGCTCGGCCAGGTCCCGGATGTGGAACTGCACCCCGCCGGGGACGTCCCAGTCGTACGGGCAGACGATGCCGATCTTCACGGGTTCCTCAAGCTCCTTCGGACAGGTCGTACGGGGCGGGCTCAGGACCCGGAGGCCTCGGCCGCGGGCTCCGGCGCCGCCTCCGCGCGCACCGCGGGCGACCCCTTCACCGTCTCACGGACCGGCAGGTCGGCCAGCCAGAGCTTCTGCAGCATGTGCCAGTCCTGCGGGTACTCCCGGATGCCCCGCTCCCACACGTCCGCCATCGCCTGGGTCATCGCCAGGGTCCGCGCCCTGCGGTCGCCCTCCTCGGGCGCCACGACCTCGGCGTGGATCCGCCCCCGCAGCACCGGACCGTCGTACCAGAGCGTCACCGGCAGCAGCGCCGCCCCGGTCCGCTGGCACAGCGCCGCCGGCCCGGCCGGCATCCGGGTCGCCTCCCCGAAGAAGGACACCTCGATGCCCGCCTCCGAGAGGTCCCGGTCCCCCACCAGGCAGACCAGCCGGCCCTCGCGCAGCCGCCGCGCCAGCGTGCCGATCACGTTCATGCCGCTGCCGGTCAGCGCCAGGACCTCCATGCCCTGGCCCTCCCGGAACGCGACGAACCGGTCGAACAGCCGCTCCGGCTTCAGCCGCTCGGCGACGGTGGTGAACGGGTAGCCCTGCTGCGCCACCCAGGTGCCCGCCAGGTCCCAGTTGCCCATGTGCGGCAGGGCTATCACCGCGCCGCGCCCGGAATCCAGCACCCCGCGCAGGTAGTCGAAGCCCTCCACCTGGACGTCCCGGGCGACCCTGACCCGGCTCCACACCGGCAGCCGGAAGGACTCCATCCAGTACCGCAGGTACGAGCGCATCCCGGCCCGCGACAGCGACCGCAGCGCGGCCTCGTCCAGCTCCGGACGGACCCGGCGCAGGTTGGCCTCCAGCTGGAGCACCCGCTTGCCGCGCCGGCGCCACGCGTAGTCCGCCAGCCGGTCGAACAGGCCCCGCGCCACCGGCTCCGGCAGGTGCTTCAGCACCGCCCACCCCAGCGCGTACGCCCAGTACACCAGTCGGTCCGTCACCGCAGGACGCCCCCCATCAGCTCCCGGCCGCCGCTCGGTCGGCCTCGAACGCCTCCCGGCGCACGGTCAGCATCCGCTGGAACACCGTCACCAGGCTGCCCGCCGCCACCAGCCACAGCGCCACCGGCAGCAGCCACTCTACGTACGGCACCCCGAACTTGTGCAGACCCGCGACACCGGCCGCCACCAGGCTGGCCACCAGCCGCTCGGCCCGCTCCACCAGCCCCGACACGTCGCACGGCAGGCCCTGGCTCTCCGCCCGTGCCTTGGTGTACGACACCACCAGGCCGCTGGCCAGGCAGAAGATCGCCACCGCGCACAGCAGGTTGTTGTCGCCCTTGCCCGCGTACCACATCGCCAGACCGCCGAAGATCGCCGCGTCCGCGACCCGGTCCAGCGTGGAGTCCAGGAACGCCCCCCACTTGGTGCTCCGACCCAGCTGACGGGCCATGTTCCCGTCCACCAGGTCCGAGAAGATGAACAGCGTGATCGTGATGGTGCCCCAGAAGAACTCCCCACGCGGGAAGAACACCAGTGCACCGGCCACCGATCCGGCGGTACCGATCAGCGTCACGGCGTCCGGGCTCACGCCCAGCCGGATCAGGAACGCGGCGAACGGGGTCAGAACACGTGTGAAGAAGGCACGCGCGTATTTGTTGAGCATGGCCTTCCCAGCCGCTCCGATCTCCCAGGTACCCGCCTGGCGCAGCGTGCGCAGCAGACGGCCGGACGAATGAGTCCGCCCGGCGCACCCATCGTAGCCACGCCGGGGACACGCTCTGGCGCACGCACCGCCGGACGGCACACCGGCCACGGCCCACACACGGACGGTCACACGACACGCGCCGACGCGACACCCGACCCTAGACTGCCAAAGACAGCCTCGGCGCTACGGGAGGAGACCCCGATGCCCGACCGCAGCACGGCACGAGCCGGTCAGGCGCCCGCCGTCACCGGCCCCCGGGACCTGCGCAACGTCGTCCTCATCGGCTCCAGCGGTGTGGGCAAGACCACCCTCGCCGAATCCCTCGCCCTCGCCGCCGGCGCCACCGGGCGGGCCGGACGCGTCACCGACGGCACCACCGCGTCCGACTACGAGGAGATCGAGCACCAGCAGCAGCGCTCCGTCCAGCTCTCGCTGCTCCCGCTCGAATGGAAGGGCGTCAAGATCAACCTGATCGACCCGCCCGGCCACCCCGACTTCGCCGCCGACCTGCGGGCCGCCCTGCACGCCGCCGACGCCGCCGTCTTCGTCGTCTCCGCCACCGACCCGGTCACCGCCCCCACCCGCGCGCTCTGGCGCGAGTGCGCCGCCGAAGGCATCCCGCGCGCCATCGCCGTCGCCAAACTCGACCTCGCCCGCACCGGCTTCGACGACATCCTCACCGCCTGCCACGACGCCTTCGGACTCGGCCCGGACACCCTGCGCCCGCTCTTCCTGCCCGTCCTCCACGACGGACACCCCGACGGCAGCGTGGACCTGCTCACCGGCGACACCTACGGCGACGCCGCCCCGCTCCCCGACACCGGCCCCGCCCACGACAGCCTCGTCGAGGCCATCTCCGGCCAGGACGACGCCCTCATGGAGCGCTACCTCTCCGGTGACACCCTCGACACCGACTCCCTGGAAGCCGGCCTGCGCCGCGAAGTCCTCGCCTGCACCCTCCACCCCGCCGTCCCCACCAGCGAGAACGGCCTCGGCGCCGCCGAACTCCTCGACCTGATCGCCCACACCTTCCCCGACCCCACCGAACGCACCCGCCCCGCCCCCGACTGCGACCCCGACGCCCCGCTCGCCGCCCAGGTCATCCGCGTCACCGGCGACGCCTACGTCGGCCGGATCAGCCTGCTGCGCGTGTACGCCGGCATCCTGCGCCCCGACACCAGGATCCACCTGGTCGGCCCCGCCCACACCGCCGACCAGAACGGCGACGAGCGCGTCACCGGCCTCACCAGCCCCTTCGGCAAACTCCAGCGGCCCGTCCCGCACGCCATCGCGGGCGACCTCGTCTGCGCCGCCAAACTCACCACCGCCCGCGCCGGCGACACCGTCCACGAGCCCGGCCACCCCGTCGAACTCGACGGCTGGACCCTCCCCGAACCCCTGCTGCCCATCGCCGTCGAGGCGCACAGCAAGGCCGACGACGACAAGCTCTCCCAGGCCCTCACCCGGCTCACCGCCGAGGACCCGGCCCTACGCCTGGAACAGAACCCCGACACCCACCAGCTGGTCCTCTGGTGCACCGGCGAGGCCCACGCCGAGGTCGTCCTCGACCGGCTGCGCACCCGCCACGGCGTCCACGTCGACACCGTCGAGCCCAAGGTCGCCCTGCGCGAGACCTTCGGCACCGCCGCCGCCGGCCACGGCCGCCTGGTCAAACAGTCCGGCGGCCACGGCCAGTACGCCATCTGCGACCTGGAGGTCGAACCCCTGCCGGCCGGCTCCGGCTTCGAGTTCCAGGAGCACGTCGTCGGCGGCGCCGTCCCCAAGCACTTCATCCCCTCCGTCGAGAAGGGCATCCGCGCCCAACTCGCCAAGGGCGTCGCCACCGGCCACCCGCTCGTCGACGTCCGGGTCACCCTCACCGACGGCAAGGCGCACTCCGTCGACTCCTCCGACGCCTCCTTCCAGAACGCCGCCGCCCTCGCCCTGCGCGACGCCGCCGAGCACGCCGTCATCCGGCTGCTCGAACCCGTCGCCGCCGTCAGCGTCCTGCTGCCCGACGAGTACCTGGGCGCCGTCCTCGGCGACCTCTCCGCCCGCCGCGGCCGGGTCCTCGGCACGGAGACGGGCGGGCCGAACCTCACCCTGCTGCGCGCCGAGGTCCCCGAACTCGAACTCGCCCGCTACCCGGTCGACCTGCGCTCACTCACCCACGGCACCGCCGAGTTCTCCCGCGCCTACCTGCGCCACGAACCCATGCCCACCGCCCTGGCCGAGCGCTACACCGACTGAGCGGCCCCGGTACGCCGCGGCAGCGCGCACGCCGCCGTACCCCCCGGCATCCGGTGCCGGTTGCGCGACACCCAGCGGTACGCCAGGGCCGCCACCGGACGCACCGGCGCGAGGGTCAACACCGCCCCCAGGTACGCCCACGCGCCCCCGGAGCGCATCAACAGCCGCGCCACCGCCTGCGCGCCCCCGTACACCCGGCCCGCCGGCGTCACCCACAGCACCTCGCGCTCGGCCCGCTCGGCCGACACCTCGCCCAGGCCACCCGCGAGCGCGTCCAGCTCCGACAGCTCCGCGAACTGGAACGGCACCGCCTCCCAGCCCCCCGAGGCCAGCGTCTGTCGCAGGTACGTCTCCCCCCACCGCACGCAGGACGAGCAGAACGCGCAGTCCCCGTCGAAGACCAGCACCGGATCCTTCACCACAACCCCCTTCGTCACGCCTTCGCCCTCCATCCTCCTCCACCCCGACACGGCCGGTTCAGGTGGGTATCGACCGGGCCGAAGCTGGGCATCATGCCTCTCAGGCCGGGTGCGGCTCGATCGTGACGGTTCGTGACGGAACTTCAGACGATCATCCGCGCGGGGGTGCCACCGCACGGTAACCTGCCGCTGACAAGGGGAGGAGGGGACGCCACCGTGACCACACTCGACATGACCCCGGGTGCGCAGATACCCCGGACCGACGCCGGCCCGCAGACCGCCGTCACCCAGGCGCTCTCCTCAGCCGCCTACCGGGACGGCGAGATCGGCAAGTTCGTCGAGGACGTCACCGACGCCAAGGAGAAGAAGGGCCGCTTCGCCCTCTTCCGCCCCAACCTCGGCGAGGCCTTCAGCAGGGCGCTGATCTCCCGCGCCCTCGACGGCGACCGCAAGCCCCTCGTCCCCTCCTTCGGCGTCGACACCCGGCAGGTCGTCGAACACTGCCTGGCCGCGGAGGAACTGCGCAACGCCCGCGACCGGCAGCTCAGCACCGTCACCGTCGTCACCGGCCTGCTCTTCCTGCCCGGCACCCTGATCTGGCTCGGCGCCTTCCAGCTGCGCGCCTGGCTCAAGCGGGACAACACCCGCGGCGCCGACGTCTACGGCGGCCTCGCGCTGATCGCGGCCGCCGCCCTCGCGATCCTGCTCGCACTGCGCCCCCCGGCCGCCGGCGTCCTGGGCGTCTACCTGCGGATCACCATGCTCGCCCCGGTGATCGGCTGGTACCTGGCCCGCCGGATCGTCGAGCGCTTCGCCAAGGACCTGCGCACCCGCTGGCAGGACCTGGTCGAGGGCAGCGCGGTCGCCGCCACCGTGGCCAAGGCCGTCCCCCGCGACGACCTGGACAAGAAGGCCAACGACCTGCGCGACAAGCTCGGCCGCCTGGACGCCGAGCAGGAGACCAACGTCCACCACTACGCCGGCCCGAAGGGCATCCTCGGCGCCGGCCGCCGCTGGGGCGAGTGGCGCCTGGCCGACACCCTGCACCCCGCCGAGGGCCACGCCGACTTCCGCGCCTTCCACCCCTGGGACCTGGTCCGCCGGATCTCCGCCCACCTCAAGGGCCTCGGCGTCAGCCACGTCGCCAACAGCGGCATCCCCAACGTCAACATCAAGCAGTGGGTGGTCTTCGACATCAGCGAGGGCGCCGACGAGATCAACCGCCCCGGCAACGCCGACATGGACGGCGACCGGATGCGCGACTTCGCCGTGCAGAGCATCGCCGACAAGCAGACCTTCCCCGGCGGCCCCCGGCACTACCTGGCCACCCAGTTCATCACCCACGACGGCAAGCTGGTCATCACCTTCACCGTCACGGTGACCCTGCTGGCCAACGTGCTGAGCATCTCGGTGGCCGGCTACGCGCTCGGCCCGGTCAAGGGCGTCTTCTTCGACAAGCCGAAGGACAAGGAGAAGACGATCGCCAAGACGGTGAAGTTCTGGGAGGAGCGCACCGTCAAACTCCCCCTGATCGACAACGACGAGGTGGTCCGCCAGGCCGTCCGCGCCCCCTTCCACCGGATGCCCGGCCTGCTCGGCTGGCTCGGCGGCGGCCTCGGCCTGCCCGAGCCCTTCGGACTGCGGCACTCCTGGGTCGCCACCGCCTGGAACAACCGCTCCATGGTCGACAACGCGCTCAACGCGTCCGTCCCGGTGCTCAACGCGGTGCACACCGCGACGCTGGAGTTCCTCCAGGAGCACGACCTGGACGCGGACCGCTTCTTCAAGAACCGCACCTCGATCATCAAGTCCGAGGCGCAGGGCGGCCGCCCGTACAAGGTCGACGAGTTCAACGCCGACTGATCCGGACGTACGAAAGGGGGCCTGCCACCGAACTCCTCGGTGACAGGCCCCCTTTCGTACGTCCGGATCAGCCCTGCGGCCAGGCCTCGGCCAGCATCTTGCGGGTGTCCGCCAGCAGTTGCGGCAGCACCTTGGTGTGGCCGACCACCGGCATGAAGTTGGTGTCGCCGCCCCAGCGCGGCACCACGTGCTGGTGCAGGTGCGCCGCGATCCCGGCCCCGGCCGCCGCGCCCTGGTTCATCCCGATGTTGAACCCGTGCGCCCCGGAGGCCGCCCGCAGCGCGGTCATCGCCTTCTTGGTGAAGTCGGCCAGCTCGGCCGTCTCCGCCTCGTCCAGGTCGGTGTAGTCGGCCACGTGCCGGTACGGGACCACCATCAGGTGCCCGCCGTTGTACGGGTACAGGTTCAGCACCGCGAACACGGAGCTCCCCCGGGCGATGACGAGCCCGTCCTCGTCGCTCAGCGACGGGATCGAGCAGAACGGACAACCGTCGTCCGGAGCCGGGCCGGTGGGCTTGTTCTCACCCTGGATGTACGCCATCCGATGGGGGGTCCACAGGCGGCGGAAGCCGTCCGGCTCACCGACGCCCCGCTGCAGTTCCGGCTCAGTCGTCATGCTGATCAGCATATTCGCCCAACGGTGCTTGCAAAGCCGCGCGGGGCAGACTCTTCAAGAGCCTGCCCCGCGCGTGACGGTCCGACTACGGCATCACACCTGGATGCGGTTCTTCACCGCGTCCAGGATCTCCTGGACCGCGTCCGCCACCGGAACGCCGTTCTTCTGCTCGCCGTTGCGGTAGCGGAAGGACACTGCGCCCGCCTCGACGTCGTCGTTGCCGGCGATCAGCATGAACGGAACCTTGGTCTTCTGGGCGTTGCGGATCTTCTTCTGCATGCGGTCGTCCGAGGTGTCCACCTCGACCCGGATCCCGTGCTTCTTCAGCTCGGCCGCGACCTCCAGCAGGTACGGCACGTGCTCGTCGGTGATCGGGATGCCGGTCACGGTGACCGGGGCCAGCCACGGCGGCATGGCGCCGGCGTAGTGCTCCAGCAGCACCGCGAAGAAGCGCTCGATCGAGCCGAACAGTGCGCGGTGGATCATGACCGGCCGCTGACGCGAACCGTCCGCGGCGGTGTACTCCAGGTCGAATCGCTCCGGCAGGTTGAAGTCGAGCTGGATGGTCGACATCTGCCAGGTACGGCCGATGGCGTCCTTCGCCTGCACCGAGATCTTCGGACCGTAGAAGGCCGCGCCACCCGGGTCCGGGACCAGCGGCAGGCCCTGCTTCTCGGCCACGCTCGCCAGGACGCGGGTGGCCTCCTCCCAGGTCTCGTCCGAGCCGACGTACTTCACCGGGTCCTTGGTGGACAGCTCCAGGTAGAAGTCGGTCAGACCGTAGTCACGAAGGAGGTTGAGGACGAAGGTCAGCGTCGAGTCGAGCTCGTCCGCCATCTGCTCGCGGGTGCAGTAGATGTGGGCGTCGTCCTGCGTGAAGCCGCGGGCACGGGTCAGGCCGTGCACCACACCCGACTTCTCGTACCGGTACACCGTCCCGAACTCGAAGAGGCGCAGAGGCAGTTCACGGTACGAGCGGCCGCGCGCGTCGAAGATCAGGTTGTGCATCGGGCAGTTCATCGGCTTGAGGTAGTAGTCCACGCCCTCGTCGAGCTGCATGGGCGGGTACATACCGTCCGCGTACCAGTCCAGGTGGCCGCTCTTCTCGAAGAGCTTCCCCTTGGTGGCGTGCGGGGTGTAGACGAACTCGTAGCCCTCTTCCTCGTGCCGCTTGCGCGAGTAGTCCTCCATGGCGCGGCGGATGATGCCGCCCTTGGGGTGGAAGACGGCGAGGCCGGAGCCGATCTCCTCGGGGATGGAGAAGAGGTCGAGCTCGTTGCCGAGCTTGCGGTGGTCGCGCTTCTCGGCCTCGACGAGGAAGTCCAGGTGGGCCTTCAGCTCGTCCTTGGTCGGCCAGGCGGTCCCGTAGATGCGCTGCAGCATCGGGTTCTTCTCGCTGCCGCGCCAGTAGGCGGCCGCGTTGCGCATCAGCTTGAACGCCGGGATGTGGCGGGTGCTGGGCAGGTGCGGGCCGCGGCAGAGGTCGCCCCAGCACTGGTCGCCGGACTTGGCGTCCAGGTTGTCGTAGATGGTGAGCTCGCCGGCGCCGACCTCGACGTCGGCGCCCTCGCCGGCGGTGGCGGCGGAGCCCTTGAGGCCGATCAGCTCCAGCTTGTACGGCTCGGCGGCCAGCTCCTCGCGGGCGGCCTCGTCGGTGACCACGCGGCGGGAGAACTTCTGCCCGCGCTTGATGATCTCCTGCATCTTCTTCTCGATGGCCTTGAGGTCATCGGGGTGGAAGGGCTTCTCGACGTCGAAGTCGTAGTAGAAGCCGTCCTTGACCGGCGGGCCGATGCCGAGCTTGGCCTCGGGGTAGAGCTGCTGCACGGCCTGGGCCATGACGTGCGCGGTGGAGTGGCGCAGGATGTCGAGGCCGTCCTTGCTGCCGATCGCGACCGGCTCGACCTCGTCGCCGTCCTGGAGGACGTAGGCGAGGTCCTTGAGCTGGCCGCCGACGCGGGCGGCGATGATCGAGCGGTCGTCGGCGAAGAGCTCGGCGGCCGTAGTGCCCGTCGTCACCACGCGCTCTTCCCGATCGGGTTCGCGGCTGATGATTACCCGGACGTCCGTCACCGGTCTCTCCTGACGTGCTGGATTCAGAGGACGCAACACTGCGCTGCGCGTGACGATGGTACCGAGAGCGTCACCCGCACCGTGAACTCAGGACCTGTCTCATGGGCCCTTGCCGCGCGCTGATCCGACAAAGCCCAGGAGACAGGCCCTACGCCCCCTCCCCTCCGTCCTGGAGCCCCTTCAGCAGTTGCTCGCGGTCGCCCTCGTCCCAGCCGCACAGCTCCAGGCCGTGCGGCCGGGTCAGCCGGCGGAAGCCGTCGCGGCGCTCCAGGCGGCCGGAGACCCGGACCGGGACGCCGGAGAGGTGGGCCTCGGCGGCGAGCCGGTAGTCGGGGTCGGGCAGGCGCAGCTTGAGTTCGCGGACCTCGGCGCCGCCCAGCACCCGCAGTCGGACCGAGCCGGGCCCGGACGGGTCGGCACGCTTGAGCCGGACGACCACGCCGACCACGGTGACGTCGACGGCGGGCTCGATGCGCTCCAGCAGCTCGGCGGCCTCGGCCAGGGCGGGCAGGTCGCCGGGTGAGAAGTCGAGGTCGATCCGGCGGTCCCCGAAGCCGCCCGGGATCCCGGCGGCGGGCGACCAGGCGACGGTGAGCCGGGCCGCGGTCGCGCCGCGCACCAGGTCCTCGACGGACTGGACGAGTTCGCGGCTGACCCCGGACCGGACGGCGTTCTCGAAGGCCTCGGGCCCGCCGCTGACCCGGCGGTAGTCGACGGCCTCGCGCAGCGCCTCCAGGGCCCGGACCAGAGTGGCGACGGCGGCCCGGCCCTCGGGGGCGGGGGTGTAGGCGGTGAGGGCGGCGCCCTGGTCGACGGCGCCCTGTTCGACGACCAGGACGCGGTCCAGGAAGTCCCCGGCGAGGCCGTCCAGCCGGGCGCCGAAGTAGGCCGCCGTGGTCCGTCCGGCCTTGGCCCCGGCGGCGAGCATCGTGCGCGCTGCCCGCTGGAGCCGCTCGGCGTCGTCCCAGGGGGTGGCGTCGGCGGGGCCGGGCCGTTCGCGGCGCCAGCGCAGTTCGTCGCCGGGGACGGCGAGGGCGAGCAGGATCGAGCGGGCGGAGGGGGTGCGGGAGCGGGAGAGGGCGGTGACGGCGTCGGTGAGGAGGTCGACGGCGTCGTCGAAGCCGTCCCCGGCGGGGACGAGCAGGCTGGTGCCGGGTTCGTCGTCCGGCGGGGTCCAGCGGCCGTACCGGGCGGCGGGGCCGCCGCGCCGGACCCAGCCGTGCCGGGCGAGCAGGGTGGTCAGCACCGCCGGGTCGACGGTGGCCGGGTCGGGCAGGGCCTGGGACGGGTCGTCCGGTCCGTGCGGCAGGGTCATGGGTCCAGTTCCTCGCTGCCGGGGCCGGGCGGTCACGGGCTGTCGCCCGCGCCGACCCGGGCCATGATGTCGCAGAGCGCGCGGTCGTCGAAGACCTTGTCGGTGGGTACCCGGACGTTGGTGCGCCGCTGTCCGGTGACCGGGTGGCCGGCCAGGTTGACCCAGTAGCAGCAGTGCCGCAGCTCCAGGGCGTCCGGGCGGGCCCGGAGCCAGTGGTCGACCCGGCGTGGCAGCAGCATCACGACCAGGATGCGCGGGACGGCGACCCGGGCGCGGGCGAGCTTGCGCAGGTGGTCGTTGTCCAGGGTGAAGCTGAAGAACGGCCCGGCCGGGTCGGGCGCGATCTGCTGGGTGGCCTTGAGCTGGATCTTGATGGTGACCTCGTCGTCCACCTCGTGCGCCCGGGAGCCGTGGCTGACCTGCCAGTCGATGCCGTTGTCCGGGAACGGTTGGGAGAGCGAGCAGCCGGCCGCGGCGGCGACCGCGTGCAGATAGCCGACCTGCAGCGTCTCCATGCAGGCGGTGACCGCGAGGTTCCCCCGCAGTGCGGCCGCCGCCCCGTCGGGCTGCGGCTGTGTCAGTGCCATCGCCCCGTGGCCTCCCCCGGCTCCGGGTCCGTCCGGATTCGGACGGGCCGGTCAATAGAACGGGCCAGTCCTGGGCAGGATCCCCGGTCGGGCCTGGGCCAAACGGGTTGAGCGGGCGTCAGAACCGGGTATCACCAGGGCGCGGAACGCACGCCTGAGGGGCAGTCATGCAGCAGCACTGGTACACCGGTCCACTCGCCTCCTTCGACACCGAGACCACCGGCGTGGACGTCGAACACGACCGGATCGTCTCGGCCGCGCTGGTCGTCCAGCTCTCCCCGGGCGCACCGGTGCAGACCACCACCTGGCTCGCCGATCCGGGAGTGCCGATCCCGGACGGCGCCCGCGCGGTGCACGGCATCACCGACGAGCGGGTCCGGGCGTACGGCCGGCCGGCCCGCACGGTGGTGGCGGAGGTCACCCGCGCGCTGGCGGCTCAGGCGCGGGCCGGGCATCCGGTGGTGGTGATGAACGCGCCCTACGATCTGACGCTGCTGGACCGGGAGTTGCGCCGCCATCACGGGCTGACGCTGATCGGCGGACTGGACGGCGCCGGGCTGGTGGTGCTGGATCCGCGGGTGCTCGACAAGCACGTGGACCGCTACCGCAAGGGCCGCCGGACGCTGACCGACCTGTGCGCGCACTACGGCGTCGATCTCGCCGGGGCGCACGACGCGGCGGCGGACGCGACGGCGGCGCTCTCGCTGACCCGGCGCATAGGCGCCCGCTACCCGGCGGCGCTGGGCGGGCTGACGGTGGCGGAGCTGCACCTGCGGCAGGCGGTCTGGCACGCGGCTCAGGCGCGCGGGCTGCAGAGCTGGTTCGACCGCTCGGGGACGCCGGAGCGGGTGGACCTGTCCTGGCCGCTGCGGCCGGCCCGGTGCGGCTGCGGCCGTCGGTTGGAGCCCGAACACCGCTGCGAGGTGGCGGCATAGCGGGTGGCGGTCCCGAACGCGCCGCAGGCCCTGACCGGTTTCCTGGTCAGGGCCTGCGTGCTGTCCGGTGGGCGATACTGGGATCGAACCAGTGACCCCTTCGGTGTGAACGAAGTGCTCTCCCGCTGAGCTAATCGCCCGGGCAACGAGAAGAACCATAGCACCATTCGGGGGTGGTCGTACAACTCGCCCCTTCCGAGCAGGGCTGGCACATCCGCAGAACTCGCGCTCCGCGCGGAAGATGACTGAGCCTCAGCCGGATTCCCCACGGCGCTTCAGGCGGATTCCGGAAATACATGTGAGGCCCGGCCGATAATCGGCCGGGCCTCACATATCACAATGCATTCCGGTGGGCGATACTGGGATCGAACCAGTGACCCCTTCGGTGTGAACGAAGTGCTCTCCCGCTGAGCTAATCGCCCGGGTGCAGAGAAAACATTACCGCATCCGGGAGGGTGCTCCGACCACCCGCCCGGCGGAGCCCCCGCCCCAGGGCGCCCGGCCGCCGTACGCCCGACCGGGTGCCGGGCCCGCCCCGGCCCCGGCCCGCCGCCCCTCCTCCGGACCTCCCGACCGCGCGCCCGACTCGTCGGGCCCGACCGCATCACCCGCTCCCCTGTTCCCGGCCCGCCTCGGCACTTCGTACAGGCTGAGTACATGCCGACCCGGAAACCGGCCGAGAAGAACCGCCGGTAATGCCCCGGGCGGGTACTGCGTGACGATTCCGCAATGCGCCGTAAGGGGTACGACTCGCGCCCGAATCGGGACAGAGGGGTTTACATCGGTCTTGGGGGTGGGATGGTCCGTTCGCCGACGTGCGATTCCCCGAGCGCACACTGAGCGAAAGGCCATGGCGCTTATGAACACCACGGTCAGCTGCGAGCTGCACCTGCGCCTCATCGTGTCCAGCGAGTCCTCACTGCCCGTCCCCGCGGGCCTGCGCTACGACACCGCCGACCCCTACGCCGTGCACGCCACGTTCCACACGGGCGCCGACGAGACCGTGGAGTGGGTGTTCGCCCGAGATCTCCTCGCGGAGGGGCTGCACCGACCCACCGGTACCGGCGACGTCCGGGTGTGGCCGTCGCGCAGCCACGGGCAAGGGGTGGTCTGCATCGCACTGAGCTCTCCGGAAGGAGAAGCCCTGCTGGAGGCCCCGGCCCGGGCGCTTGAGTCGTTCCTCAAGCGGACGGACGCCGCGGTGCCCCCCGGCACCGAACACCGTCACTTCGACCTCGACCGGGAGCTGTCCCACATCCTCGCCGAAAGCTGACCCCGACCGGAGGCGGTCCAGCCCCACTGTCCGTGGGGCGACACCCCCTGCCGTCATCGCAGCCGTCCTACTCGGGGGCACGGCCGCGGACTCAGCCGCGCACGACGCGGTCTCGGGCCGGTGAAAGCCCCGCTCCCAGCGGAGCGGAGCCACAGCACCGCAGGCACCCGGCAGCGGAGCCGGCCACTCGTACGGGTGGCCGGCCTCGCTGTCGAGTGCCGTCGTCCTTCCGGGGCCGCCCATGCTCGTACACCGGGGTCCGGACACCGGGGCCAAGCCCGGACGGCGCCCGCTTTGGGACGCTCTGACGGAATCCGTACAGGCCTTCGAACAAACGCACCGCCCTTCTGCCGCAAGGGCCGGTATGGTCTGGGGTAACCGTGGACGCGGGGTACCGGAGTCCCCCTGCGCGAGG
Source organism: Kitasatospora sp. NPDC101155 (assembly GCF_044768305.1). Lineage (NCBI taxonomy): Bacteria > Bacillati > Actinomycetota > Actinomycetes > Kitasatosporales > Streptomycetaceae > Kitasatospora > Kitasatospora sp. NPDC101155. The sequence goes on from NZ_JBIWPN010000012.1 coordinate 94,233, forward strand.
AGCCCCAACGTGCTGATCACCCATGACACCGAGTGCGCGCTGAGCATCCTCGTGGATCTGCTCAACACCGCTCCCGAGGTGTGCGGCGACGAGCGGCTGCCGGACATCGCCGCGCTGGACGCCTTCGTGGTCCGCCAGGAGATCAGCGAGATCGACTCGCTGACCGAGGACGACCTGCGGCGGGTGCACGATCTGCGGACCCGGCTGCGCGAGGTGTTCGGGACGGAGTCCACCGCCGAGGCCGCCGAGCTGGTCAACGCGATCGTCACGGCCGCCGGGACGACGCCCCGGCTGGTCAACCACGACCACCACGACTGGCACATCCACTACTTCGCCCCGCATGCCGCGCTCGGCGACCACCTCGCGGCCGAGCTGGGCATGGCGCTGACGTTCATCCTCATGGCGGGCGAGCGGGAGCGGCTGCGCCGGTGCGAGGCGCCGGACTGCGCCCGGGTCTTCGTGGACCTCTCCCGGAACCGCTCGCGGCGCTACTGCGACAGCCGCACCTGCGGCAACCGGCTGCACGTCGCCGCCTACCGGGCGCGGCAGCGCTCGGCGGAGACCGTCGCCTCCGCCTGACGCGCCGGACCTGCTCAGATTCCGCGCTTGCGGAGGATCTCCTCGATGTCGGCGAAGTCGCCGAGGCCGTCGTCCCGCTTGCCCGTCGCCGGCTTCTTCGGCGCCTTGGACGCGGGGGCCACCGCCGGACGCTCGGGGGCCGGGCCGGCCGCCGCCGGACGCTCCGGCGCACCCTCCACGGCGCCACGGCGGCCCACCCAGCGGGTGGTGACCAGCAGGACGGCGGAGATGCCGAGCAGCACGACGCCGGTCCACACCCGGGGGTCGAAGACCAGCTTGGCCGCCCAGTCGGCGAACTCCCGGCCGATCGTGGCGGCCAGCGGGAACAGGCCGGTCAGGTAGAGCCCAGCGGGCAGCAGGGCCACCGCGAACCAGCGGGTCGCCGAGCGGAAGCGCCGCCGCCACGCCCGTAGGCCCGCGACCGCCACTGCGCCGGCCGTGAGGAGGAAGCTGATCGCCGCGGTCAGCACGGGCGCGCCTGTTCGCTTGCGGTCGTCCTGGTCATCGGTGCCTCCCTGTCGGTCCGGCCTCGGGCGCACCGCCGGCGGGGGCGGGCACCCACTAGTGGAACACTGGGGGAATGATCGATGGTTCCCTTCCCCGCCTCGAGTTCTGGTGCGACCTCCAGTGCCCGGACTGCCGCACCGCGCTGGACGACGTACGGGCGCTGCGCGCGCAGTACGGCGAGGCGCTGCCCGTGGAGGTGCGGCACTTCCCGCTGGAGAAGCACAAGCACGCCTACGCCGCCGCGGAGGCGGCCGAGGAGGCGTTCGCCCAGGGGCTGGGGTGGCCGTTCGTGGAGGCGCTGCTGGCCCGGGTCGAGGAGCTGGACCCGCGCGGGCAGCAGGTGCTGCTGGAGGTGGCCCGGGAGGTCGGGGCGGACGTCGAGGAGGTCGACACCGCGCTCATCGACGGCCGGCACATGCTGACCGTGGACTCCGACCAGGCCGAGGGCAAGGCGATCGGGGTCAAGGGCACGCCGACGTACGTGATCGGCGGCAAGCGGCTGGACGGCGGGCAGAGCCAGGAGGGGCTGCGGGAGGAGATCATCGCCGTCATCGAGGCGGCGAAGGCGTCCTGACATCCCCCCAACTCCTCACAGCGGCTTGCCGTAGCACCGGTTGACGACCCGGTAGCCGAGCGAGTCGTAGAGCCGGACGGCGACCTCGTTGCCGGAGAAGACGTTGAGGCCGAGCTCGCGCACCCCGGCGGCCAGGCACTCGCGTTCGGCGAGCAGCATCAGGGTGCGACCGTGTCCCCGGCCCCGGTGGGCCGGGGACACCTCCACGACCATCACCCAGGCGAGCGGTGTGCCGTCCGGCAGCTCCCGCAGGTTCAGCTCCACCCAGAGCGAGCCGAGCGGCTCCGGCGGGCCGTCGGCGCCGTACAGGCGGCGCAGGGCCGTGCCGGGGCTGTCGGCGCCCTGCGGGAGCACGTTCTGGTGGTCCAGCCGCGACTTGGCTCGGGCCTGCTCCTCAGTGAGCCCGGAATCCATGAGCGAGGAGACGTAGCCCTCCGCCGCCCCGTCGAGCCAGGCCGGGAACTCCGCGGCGCCGATCGGGCGTACGGTGACGCCGACGGGCAGGGCGGGGGCGGTGGCCAGGCTCTTGCCCAGCTTCCGCATCCGCTCGGTGTAGCCGAGGGTGACGGCGAGCCCGCGGGCGATCGGGGCCCACTCGGGGACGTTGACGTCCACCCTGGTGCAGCCCCAGCTGCGCAGCACTTCCTCCGCGGCCAGCGCGCCGAAGGTGCCGCGACCCCGGCCGCGGCCCTCGAAGACCTCCAACTCCGCTATCTCGCCCCAGAGTTGGTTGCCGCACCGGGCCGAGGTGGTGCGCAGTGCACCGACCGGGCGGCCGTTCGCCAGGATCCGCCAGCGTCTGGTGCGGCCGCCGGCGATGGTGGGTGTCTCCGGGCCCTCGGGGCGCAGCGTGGTGGTCATGTGGTGGTCCCTTCCCCTCGCCCGGAAGGTTATCCGCGCTGCGCGTCGCCGCTGCCCGTGCGGGGATTACGGGTCGAGGTCGTCACCGCTGCGCTCGGCGAAGACGGCCATCGCCTTGGCGGTGACCGGGCCGGTGCCGGGCAGTTCGCGGTCGTCGACGCGGGTGACGGCCTGGACGTCGCGGGTGGTGGAGGTCAGGAAGATCTCCTCGGCGTCCTGGAGGGCGCTGAGCGGGAGGTCCGCCTCCTCGGCGCCGCACCAGTCGATGACCAGCTGCCGGGTGATACCGGCCAGGCAGCCGGAGGCGAGGGTGGGGGTGAGCAGGCGGCCGCCGAGGACCACGAAGACGTTGGAGCCGGTTCCCTCGCAGAGCCGGCCGGCGGTGTTGGCGAACAGGGCCTCGGAGGCGCCGGCGCGGTGGGCGGCGGCCAGGGCGACCACGTTCTCGGCGTACGAGGTGGTCTTGAGGCCGGCGACGGCGCTGTGCTCGTTGCGTCGCCAGGGGACGACGGCGACGGCGGTCCCGTCGGGGCGGCGGTTGATGGCGCCGAGGGCGACCACGAGGGTGGGGCCGGCGGTGCCGCGCTCGGAGCCGAGCGGGGAGTTGCCGCCGGTGTAGGTGACCCGCAGGCGGCCGAGCGGGGCGGGGTTGGCTTCGAGGACCCGGGCGCAGGCCTCGCGGACCACGTCGTGGTCGGGGTCGGGCAGGCCGAGGCCGCGGGCGGAGCGGGTGAGCCGGTCGAGGTGGCGGGTGACCGCGAAGGCCTGTCCGTCGACGGCCTTCATGGTCTCGAACACGCCGTCGCCGGTGGTGAGTCCGTGGTCGAGGACGGACAGGGCGGGGTCGGCGGAGTCGACGAGCGTCCCGTTGACCCAGCTCGTGGTGCGGTCGTGCATCGAGAACTGCTCCTAGGCGGCGGGTGGGGACTACGCCCCGGTCGGGTCGATTGCGCTGCCCGACGCTATCGCGACCAACCGGGCGGCCTTCAGTTCGGTTTCGTCCCACTCGCGCTCGGGGTCGGAGCCCCAGGTGATGCCGGCGCCGGTGCCGAAGCGCAGCACGGGCGCCTGCGGGTCCTGCCGGTCGAGCCAGAAGGTGCGGATGCCGACGGCGAGTTCGCCCTCGCCGCGGTCGGCGTCGACCCAGCCGACGGCGCCGCAGTAGGGGCCGCGCGGGGCCGTCTCCAGGGCCTCGATGATCCGTAGGGCGCTGGACTTGGGGGCGCCGGTGACCGAGCCGGGCGGGAAGGTGGCGGCGAGGAGTTCGGGCCAGCCGTCGCCCTCGCGCAGGGTGCCCTCGACGGTGGAGACCAGGTGGACCAGGCCGGGGTGCTTCTCGACGGCGCACAGGTCGGGGACGGTGACCGTGCCGGTCTCGCAGACGCGGCCGAGGTCGTTGCGGACCAGGTCGACGATCATCACGTTCTCGGCGTGGTCCTTGTCGAGGAGGTCCGCCTCGGTGCGGCCGGTGCCCTTGATCGGGCCGGAGGAGACCGTGCGGCCGGTGCGGCGCAGGTAGAGCTCCGGGGAGGCGGTGGCGATCTCGACGCCGTGCTCGGGCAGCCGGATGGTGCCGGCGTAGGGGGCGGGATTGCCGTGGGCGAGCAGGCCGGTGAGGGCGTCGATGTCGCTGAGGCCGGGGTCGGGCAGCGGTGCGGACATCACCCGGCAGAGGTTGGCCTGGTAGACCTCGCCGGCGGCGATGTGCTCGCGGATGCGGCGTACGCCCGCGGTGTAGGCGGCGCGGTCCAGGGAGCTGTGCCAGCCGCCGGCGTCCGGGCCGCGCCAGCCGGCGCCGGAGGGCGGGGCGGGGGCGGGGCGGACCTCGTCGAAGCGGGCGCAGGTGAGTCGGCCCTCAAAGTCGTAGGCGACGGCCCAGTACCCGGAGGAGTCGAGCGCGGCCGGGTCCGAGGTGACGTCGCGCAGTCCGGTGGCCAGGCGGCCGCCGAAGCGGGCGAGCGGGGTGCGGGGGTCGGGGTGGCCGGACACGGTTCTCCTGCGCGGTGGTGCTGGGGGCGGCGGTGCCTGAAGTGTAGGTCGGGGGGCGCGGGCCTGGTCGGGCTCGCGCCCCCGCGTACGAGCAGCTGCATGCGTCACGCGGGTGTGCGTCGGATGGCCTGCGGATGATCGTCCGGAAGCGCCGCAGGTGGCGGCCGGTGACCCCTCGGGAGGGCTGACGGGACGGCACGCGGAGGGCATCCCCTCGGCACGCTGCGGGAACGGATTTTTAGCTGGCCCAGGAATCCGCTAGAGTTCAACACGTCGCCGGGGAGCGCAGCCGAAGAAAAGCGGTGAAGATCCCGGGAGACAGGCGGACGTGGCTCAGTTGGTAGAGCATCACCTTGCCAAGGTGAGGGTCGCGAGTTCGAATCTCGTCGTCCGCTCGATGGAGAACAGTGTAAGATCGTTCTTCATGTGTTGCCTGGTGGAGTGGCCGAGAGGCGAGGCAACGGCCTGCAAAGCCGTGTACACGGGTTCAAATCCCGTCTCCACCTCCAAGAGGATCACCCGGTTCTGCCGGGAGACCTCCCCGCGCGATTAGCTCAGCGGGAGAGCACTACCTTGACACGGTAGGGGTCACTGGTTCAATCCCAGTATCGCGCACGTCGGATCCTTCGGGGTCTGCTGCAGGACCGCCACACCAGGCGCGATTAGCTCAGCGGGAGAGCACTACCTTGACACGGTAGGGGTCACTGGTTCAATCCCAGTATCGCGCACAGTAACGGACCCTCCGGGGTCTGCTGCAGGACCGCCACACCAGGCGCGATTAGCTCAGCGGGAGAGCACTACCTTGACACGGTAGGGGTCACTGGTTCAATCCCAGTAT
>NZ_JBIWPN010000012.1:99678-246279 GCF_044768305.1 Kitasatospora sp. NPDC101155
GATTAGCTCAGCGGGAGAGCACTACCTTGACACGGTAGGGGTCACTGGTTCAATCCCAGTATCGCGCACAGTAACGGACCCTCCGGGGTCTGCTGCAAGACCGCCACACCAGGCGCGATTAGCTCAGCGGGAGAGCACTACCTTGACACGGTAGGGGTCACTGGTTCAATCCCAGTATCGCGCACAGTAACGGCCGGGGCCGTGGTCCGTAGGGATCACGGCCCCGGCCGTTTTGTCGTTCCGGTGCTGCCGGAGTGCTGCCGGAGAGCGGCTGGAAAAGAGAAGAGCCGCGTACGGTCGCCCTCACCGGCGCCCGTACGCGGCATCTCCGCCTGCCGGGGTGCTCTGCGGACCGCTCCTCGCCCGTCCGCGTGTCATCGCGGCCGCGGCTTCCCCGGCGGCACTGCTCCCCGTCCCCAGGGGACCAGTGCCCGTTCTGGTGTTCCTTCCTCAGCGGCCGATCAGGTTGGCCACGGCTTCGGCCTGGTTGGCCATTTGGTCCCACCCGCCGAACAGCAGCATCAGGACCACGGCGCACGGCAGGGCCATGGCCAGCGCCACGGCGGGGTGCCGGGTGGGCTGCTCGGCGGACTGGGGCTGGATGAAGGCCGACCGACGGCGGCGGGAGGTTCCCGTCTGCTGCGATGCCATGGGCCCTGCTCCTGATCCGGTCGATTTGGCGCGGTGGACGGCTTACCTCGGGGGACGAGCTCCCCGTCCACCGCTGAGCACAACGCTATTGGTCAGGGGGCCTTTCGGGCGTCATGCCGTCGTACTGTTCCTCGGGCATCCCGGAGGATGACGCTCAGACTCAAGGCGTACTACCGGAGGGGGAGACAGGTCTTTCGCCGCCCCCGGGGGAACCCTGAGGGGCAACCCCGAGAAGCGATTAGGCACCCCTGTGGCCTGCAGCTCAGCGCACGATCCGACAATCGCACGGTGGCTTGAGGTGTTGCGTATCAGCACACCGCAGCGGGCAGTCCGTAAGCTGTGCCAGACAGGAACTGACGATGCCCCAACCGACGGGGCCTCACCCACAGGCTGACGGGGAACGAGACATGGCGATGATGCGGCTGAGGCGTGAGGACCCCCGCATCGTCGGGCCGTACCGCCTGCACCGGCGACTGGGGGCCGGCGGCATGGGCGTGGTCTACCTCGGCTCCGACCGCCGGGGGCAGCGCGTCGCCCTCAAACTGATCCGCGCCGAGCTCGCCGAGGACCAGGAGTTCCGCACCCGCTTCGCACGCGAGATCGCCGCCGCCTCCCGGATCCGGGGCGGCTGCACCGCCCGGGTCGTCGGTTCCGACATCGAGGCCGACCGGCCCTGGCTCGCCACGGCGTACGTGCCCGGGCCCTCGCTCTACAAGCAGGTCGGCGACGAAGGGCCGTTGAGCTGGCCCGAGGCCGCCCGGATCGGGGCGGCGCTCGCCGACGGCCTGGTCAAGGTGCACGAGGCCGGGGTCGTCCACCGCGACCTCAAGCCGTCCAACATCCTGCTCTCCCCACGCGGCCCGCGGATCATCGACTTCGGCATCGCCTGGTCGCGCGGCGCCAGCACCCTCACCCACGTCGGCACCGCGGTCGGCTCCCCCGGCTTCCTCGCGCCCGAACAGGTGCGCGGCGCGGCCGTCACCCCGGCCACCGACGTCTTCGCCTTCGGAGCGACGCTCGCGTACGCGCTCACCGGGGACACGCCGTTCGGGTCGGGCGCCTCCTCCGAGGTGATGCTGTACCGGGTCGTCCACGAGGAGCCCGACCTGTCCGCCGTCCCCCCGCAGCTCGCCCCGCTGATCCGGGCCTGCCTGGCCAAGGAGCCCGCCGAACGGCCCGGCGCGGCCGCGCTGCACGATCGGCTCAGCGAACTGGCGGCGCGCGGTGCGGCGGCGGCCGCCGGTGGCGGCGGGCGCGGGGCCCGGCGAGGGGCCCCGACCGCTCCGCCCGCTGCTGCTGCTGCTGCTGCTGCTGCGCAGGATCCTGCACACGCGGGTGTCCGGCAGGGTGTCCCGGCGCCCGGGCGCTCGTCCGAGCCCGCCGCTCCTGCGCGGGCCAGAGGCGCGGCCGCCGGTCGTTCCGGCGGGCAGGCTGCCGGAACCCCGGCGCGACGCCCGGCAGCACCTTCCCAGCGGCCCGAGGCGACGCCGGTGACCCGCCCGCTGCGGGCCCGACCGCAGACCCCGCCGCCGGCCCGGCCCCGACCCCGGGACCGGCAGCACACCCCGGCTCCCGGCGGGCGGCCCGGCATGGCACGGCAGCGGCTGCTGCGGCAGCGGCTGGTGGTCTTCGTCACCGTGACGATCGGTGTCGCGCTGGCCATCGCGGCGGCGCAGGGCTGCGAGAACCGTGGCAACCAGGGGATGCGGCCGCCGGTCGGGCAGACGGCGACGGCGAACACCGGAGGCCGCGGGGGCGAGCAGGCGGTGCCCGGGACCTCGATGGACATCGCCCTGCAGACCACGGCGGCACCGCTCCCGGCGACGCCGCTCCCGACAACACCGCCTCCGGCGGCGCGGGGTGGTGCGGGGGACGGCGCGCTGGCGCCCGCGCAAGGGCCCGGTCCGGTAGTGGACTGGCCGAACCGCAGCTACCCCGACGGGGCGGGCCGGGCCTCCGTCGCGCTGAAGGACGGGCACTCGGCCGGGGCGGGGCCGCAGGTCGCGCTGAGCACGGTGCTGCCGGCCCGGTACAAGGGCCAGCCGGCCGCGGTCGTCGTGCTGCGGCGGGCAGAGGGGTCGGCGCCGGTCGACCTCGTCCAGCTCTACACCTTCGCCGGGGACAACCCGGTCGCCGCCACCTCCCGCACCTCGACGGCCGACCCGCAGGCCACGGCCACCTGGCGCCTGGACGGCAGCGCCGTCGTCCGCGAGGAACGCGTGGCCGCCACCGGCGCGACCACCTCCACCCGCTACACCGTCCGCGCCGACGGCACCCTCGACGAATCCTGGCCCGGCGCCGGCGCCTCCGGCGGTACCGGCCTCACCACCCCACCCCCGGCCGCTGCTCCGGCCCCGCCGACTGCCCCGACGGGCTGAGGCAACGGGCGGGGCGCGAAGAGTCGGTCCCGCCGACTTCTCGCGCCGGCCGATCGGGAGTCGCTCGACGGGGTGGCGCGGCCCGCTTCCTGCGAGGCTCCGGGGCACGGAAAGTCGGCCGAGCCGACGTCCTGTGCGCAGGGCCGGGAGCAGGCGCGCCACGACGAATCACGCGCGGCCGGGCCGGACGGCCCTGCATCGGCGCGGTGAGGCATGCCCAGGAAGCCGGGTGGTTCGAATTCCTGCGCCGAGGCCGACTCGGGTGCGGGGGAAGGACCGGCTCGGTTGGGAAGTCGGCCGGCCAGGAGGCGCGCCCGAGAAGTCGGGTGGGTCGACTTCCTGTACGGCGGGGGCGGGGGTCAGCGCGTGGTGACGGCGTAGAAGGCCACGGCTGCGGCGGCGCCTACGTTGAGGGAGTCGATGCCGTGGGCCATGGGGATGCGGACGGGGTGGTGGGCGGCGGCGATGGCGTCGGGGGTGAGGCCGTCGCCTTCGGCGCCGAGCATGAGGGCGGTTTTGGGGAGGGCGTGGGGGGCGAGGGCGGCGAGGTCGACGGCGCTGTCGGCGGGGGTGAGGGCGAGGAGGGTGAAGCCGGCCTCGCGGACGGTGGCGAGGGCAGCCGGCCAGGGGTCGAGGCGGGCGTAGGGGACGGCGAAGACGGCGCCCATGGAGACCTTGACGGCCCGGCGGTAGAGCGGGTCGGCGCAGTCGGGTGACAGGAGGACGGCGTCCATGCCGAGGGCGGCTGCACTACGGAAGATGGCGCCGAGGTTGGTGTGGTCGACCAGGCCTTCCAGCACGGCGACCCGGCGGGCCCCGGCGAGCAGGTCGGCGGCGTCCGGGAGGGGCTTGCGCTCCATCGAGGCGAGTGCGCCGCGGTGGACGTGATAGCCGGTGACGGCTTCGGCGAGCGCGGGCTCGACCACATGGACGGGGGCGTCGGCCTCGGCGATGACGTCGGCCATCACGTCCAGCCACTTGGCGGTGAGCAGCATCGACCGCATCCGGTAGCCGGCCGCGAGGGCGCGGCGGATGACCTTCTCCCCCTCGGCGATGAACAGGCCCTCGGCGGGTTCGCGGCGGCGGCGCAGTTCGACGTCGGTGAGGCCGGTGTAGTCGGCGAGGCGGGGGTCGGCGGGGTCGGTGATGGTGCTGGGTTCGGACACCCTGCGATCTTGCCAAGCCGGGGCGGGGAAGGCCAAACGGCTGAAGGGACAAGGTGGTCCCGGACTATCCGGAGTGCAAATATGACCGTATGGCCCGAAATCCGGGCCGATCCTGGGCTCCGTCGGCCTCTGGTGCCACTGGCGACGCCGGCTCCTTCGGTGGGCGCCCACACGGTCGGCAACAGCTGCCCCGCGCGAAGCGGCCGAAACCGGTACGACACCGATCCGTGGCCGGGCAGGTGTTCGCACTGCAGATCCTGATCGTGCTGCTGCTGGTGGCGGGGGCGGTGGTGGCGCTGGTGGTGCAGTCCCAGACCGACGCCGACCACGAGGCCCGCGACCGGTCGGTGGCGGTCGCGCAGTCCTTCGCCCACTCGCCGGACATCGTGGACGCGCTGCGCTCCCCCGACCCGACCGCGGTCCTCCAGCCGAAGGCGCAGTCCGCGCGGATCTCCTCGGGCGTGGACTTCATCGTGGTGATGAACGACCAGGGCATCCGCTACACCCACCCCGACCCGGCCCGGATCGGCCAGAAGTTCGTCGGCACCTACGAGCCCGCCTTGCACGGCCAAGTGGTGACCGAGCATCTGACCGGCACGTTCGGCCCGCTGGTCCAGGCGGTGGTCCCGGTGTACGCGCCGGGCGGCTCGGTGGTCGGGCTGGTCTCGGCGGGCGTCACGTTGAGCAGCGTCTCCACCGCGAGCGAGCGCCAGCTGCCGGTGGTGCTGGGCGCGGCGGCCGGCGCGATCGGGCTGGCCACCCTGGGTACGGCGCTGATCAGCCGGAGGCTGCGGCGGCAGACGCACGGGTTGGGCCCGGCCGAGATGACCCGGATGTACGAGCACCACGCGGCGGTGCTGCACGCGGTGCGCGAGGGCGTGATGATCGTCGGCGGGGACAGGCAGTTGCTGCTCTGCAACGACGAGGCGCGCCGGCTGCTGGACCTGCCGCCGAACGCCGAGGGCCGCCCGGTGACCGGGCTGGGCCTGGAGCCCGCCCCGCTGGAGCTGCTGACCACCAACCGCCCGGTGACCGACGAGGTGGTGATGGCCGGGGAGCGGCTGCTCGCGGTGAACGTCCGGCTGACCGACCAGGCGGGCGGCCTGGCCGGCTGCGTCGCCACGCTGCGCGACTCCACCGAGCTGCTGGCACTGACCGGCCGGGCCGAGGGCGCGCAGCGGCGGCTGCGGCTGCTGTACGACGCCGGGATGACGGTCGGCAGTTCGCTGGACGTGACCCGGACCGCGGAGGAGCTGGCACAGGTCGCGGTGCCGCGGTTCGCGGACTTCGTCACGGTGGACCTCGCCGAGCAGGTGCCGGCCGGCGAGGAGCCGCCGCCGGGCGCCTCGCTGGGCCGGATGCGGCGCGCCGCCGTCGCCGGGATCAGGAGTGACGCGCCGTTCTACCCGGTGGGCACCCTGCTGGAGGTGGTGCCCGCCACCCCGCTGGCCGGGGCGCTGCACAGCGGGGAGCCCAGTCTGGAGCCGCGGCTGGCCGAGGAGCGCGGCTGGCGGGAGCAGGACCCGGAGCGCTCGGAGCAGGCGTTGGCGTACGGGGTGCACTCGCTGGTACGGGTGCCGCTGCGGGCGCGCGGAGTGCTGCTGGGGGTGGCCCGGTTCTGGCGGTCGGAGCAGCCGGAGCCGTTCGAGCCGGAGGACCTGGCGCTGGCCGAGGAGCTGGTGTCGCACGCGGCGGTGTGCATCGACAACGCCCGGCGCTACACCCGTGAGCACGCGATGGCGGTGACCCTGCAGCACAGCCTGCTGCCCCGCAGCCTGCCGGTGCAGAACGCGCTGGAGGTGGCGCACCGCTACCTGCCGGCCCAGGCCGGGGTGGGCGGGGACTGGTTCGACGTGATCCCGCTGCCGGGCATGCGGGTGGCGCTGGTGGTCGGCGACGTGGTGGGCCACGGACTGCACGCGGCTGCGACGATGGGGCGGCTGCGCACCGCGATCCACAACTTCTCGACCCTGGACCTGCCGCCGGAGGAGCTGCTCGGGCACCTGGACGAGCTGGTGACCCGGATCGACCGGGACGAGGCGGCGTTCAGCGAGAGCGCGGGGCTGGCCGGGGCGACCTGCCTGTACGCGATCTACGACCCGGTGTCCCGGCGCTGCGCGCTGGCCAGCGCCGGGCACCCGCCGCTGGCCGTGGTGGACCCGCAGGGCGGCGTGGTGTTCCCGGAGCTGCCGACCGGGCCGCCGCTGGGGCTGGCGGTGCTGCCGTTCGAGACCGTCGAGCTGGACCTCGCCGAGGGCAGCCGGCTGGTGCTGTACACCGACGGTCTGGTGGAGGACCGCGAGCGGGACATCGACGAGGGGCTGGCGCTACTGCGGACGGCGCTCAGCGGGCCCCCGCGCACGCCGGAGCAGATCTGCGCGGACGTGTTCGGGGCGATGCTGCCGGCGCACCCGCAGGACGACATCGCGCTGCTGGTGGCGCGGACCAGGATACTGAGGCCGGACCAGGTGGCGCAGTGGGACGTGCCCGCCGACCCGGCGGCGGTGCGGACGGTCCGGGCGCAGGTGGCGGCGCGACTGTCGGACTGGGGGCTGGACGAGGCCGCGTTCGTCGCCGAGCTGATCCTCAGCGAGCTGGTGACCAACGCGATCCGGTACGGCTCCGGGCCGATCAGGGTGCGGCTGCTGCGCGACCGGGCGCTGATCTGCGAGGTGTCGGACGGCAGCAGCACCTCGCCGCACCTGCGGTACGCGGCGACCGAGGACGAGGGCGGGCGCGGACTGTTCCTGGTCGCGCAGTTCGCGGCCCGCTGGGGGACGCGCTACACCGCGACCGGGAAGGTCATCTGGACGGAGCAGCCGCTGGAGTAGGAAGTCGGACCGGCCGACTTCCTACTCCACGAACCGCCCGCAGGCGGGAGTTCGAAGACAGGCCCTAGCGCTGGAAGGCGGCGGCGAGGACGTTCACCACGTCGCCGACGACGATCACCGCCGGGGGCTTGACCCCCTCGGCCTCGACCACCGCGGCGACGGTGCCCAGGGTGGCGTCCACCCGACGCTGGGCGGCGGTCGTGCCCTCCTGGACGATCGCGACCGGGGTTTCGGCCGGACGGCCGTGCTCGACCAGCTTGGCGGCGATCGCGCCGATCTTGTCCACCGCCATCAGCAGCACCAGGGTGCCGCTCATCCCGGCGACGGCCTCCCAGTTGGTGACCGAGCGCGGGTCGTCCGGGCCGACGTGGCCGGAGATCACGGTGAACTCCTGGGTCAGCCCGCGGTGGGTGACCGGGATGCCGGCCGTCTCCGGGACGCTGATCGAGCTGGAGATCCCGGGCACCACGGTGACCGGGATGCCCGCCTCGGCGCAGGCCAGCAGCTCCTCGCCGCCACGGCCGAAGACGTACGGGTCACCGCCCTTGAGCCGGACCACGAACTTCCCGGCCTCGGCGTGCTCGATCAGCGCCCGGTTGATCGCCTCCTGGGCCATCTGGCGGCCGTACGGGATCTTCGAGGCGTCGATCACCTCGACGTCCTCGGGCAGCTCGGCGAGCAGCTCGCGCGGGGCGAGGCGGTCGGCGACCACCACGTCGGCGTCGGCGAGCAGTCGGCGGCCGCGCACGGTGATCAGGTCCGGGTCACCCGGGCCGCCGCCGACCAGGGCGACGCCCGCGCCGTGCGAGCGGTACTGGCGGGAGGCCAGCGAGCCGTCCCGCAGGCCACCGACGATGGCGTCGCGCAGGGCGGCGGAGTGCCGCGGGTCACCGGTGAGGACGGCGACGGTGGCGCCCGCGTCGCGGCCGCTGGCCGGGGTCCAGGCGGTGGCGGCGGAGGCGTCGTCGCTGCGGGAGCAGAACACCCGCTCCCGCTCGGCCTCGGCGCTGACCGCCGCGTTGACCTCCGGGTCGTCGGTGGCGACCAGGGCGTACCAGGCCCCGGCCAGGTCGCCGTCCCGGTACGGGCGGGCGTGCCAGGTCAGCTCACCCGCGTCGGCCATGGCCTGGACGGCCGGGGTGGTGGCCGGGGATATCAGGTGCAGCTCGGCGCCGGAGGCGATCAGGGCCGGCAGCCGCCGCTGCGCGACCTGGCCGCCGCCGACTACGACGACGCGGCGGCCGGCCAGCAGCAGGCCGACCGGGTACGGGGTGCGGCCCTCGGTGCTGGGGTGCGGGGTGGGCGCGGTCATCGGCGGTGCTCCTGATCGGGGGGAGGGTGTCGGGGACGGTACGGCGGTACGCCACTCCGCGGGCCGGCGCGCCCTCGGGCCGGTCCGCGGAGTGGTGACGGGATGCGTCAGGCCTTCTCGGTGACCCCGGCGGAGTCGAAGGTGGCTACATCGTGCATCGCGCGGGCCGCACTCTGCACCAGCGGCAGGGCCAGCAGGGCACCGGTGCCCTCGCCGAGCCGCAGGTCGAGGTCGATCAGCGGACGCAGGCCCAGCTTCGCCAGCGCGGCCTGGTGGCCGGGCTCGGCGGAGCGGTGGCCGGCGATGCAGGCGGCCAGTACCTCGGGGGCGATCGCCTTGGCGACCAGTGCCGCCGAACCTGCGATGACACCGTCCAGCACCACCGGGGTGCGCAGCGAGGCGGCACCCAGCAGGAAGCCGGCGATGGCCGCGTGCTCCAGGCCGCCGACGGCGGCGAGGACGCCGATCGGGTCGTTCGGGTCAGGCTGGTGCAGGGCCAGCGCGGCGCGGATGACCTCGACCTTGTGCGCGTGGGTGTGGTCGTCGATGCCGGTGCCGCGGCCGGTGACCTCGGCCGGGTCCAGGCCGGTGAACACCGAGATCAGGGCGGCCGAGGCGGTGGTGTTGGCGATGCCCATGTCGCCGGTGACCAGCGCCTTGTTGCCCGCCGCGACCAGGTCGCGGGCGGTCTCGATGCCGACCTCGATCGCCTTCAGGGCCTCCTCGCGGGTCATCGCCGGGCCCTGGGTCATGTCGCCGGTGCCGGGACGGACCTTGCGCGGCAGCAGGCCGGTGGCGCGGCCCTGCTGGACGGCGTCCGGCAGCTCGGCGGCCACGCCGACGTCCACCACGCAGACCTCGGTGCCGATCTGCTTGGCGAAGGAGTTGATCACCGCTCCCCCGGCCAGGAAGTTGCCGACCATCTGGGCGGTCACCTCCTGCGGCCAGGGGCTGACGCCCTGGGCGTGCACGCCGTGGTCGCCCGCGAAGATCGCCACGCAGGCGGGCTCCGGGATCGGCGGCGGGCACTTGCGGGACAGGCCGCACAGCTGGGCGGAGATGATCTCCAGCATGCCGAGCGAGCCGGCCGGCTTGGTCATCCGCTTCTGCCGGTCCCAGGCCTCGCCGAGCGCCTTGGCGTCCAGCGGGCGGATGCCGCGCAGGGTGTCGGCCAGCAGGCTCTGCGGCTCCTCGCCGGGCAGCGCCCGGTTGCCGTACTGCTCCTCGTGGACCACCCAGGACAGCGGGCGCTTCTTGGCCCAGCCCTGCTGCTCCAGCTCGGGCTCGTCCGGGAACGAGTCGACGAAGCCGACGCACAGGTAGGCGACAACCTCCAGGTGCTCGGGCAGACCGAGCTCGCGGACCAGCTCCTCGTCGTCGAAGAAGCTCACCCAGCCGACGCCCAGGCCCTCGGCGCGGGCGGCCAGCCAGAGGTTCTCGACGGCCAGGGCGGCCGAGTACGGGGCCATCTGCGGCTGGGTGTGCCGGCCCAGGGTGTGCCGGCCGCCGCGGGTGCGGTCGGCGGTGACCACGATGTTGACCGGGGTGTCGAGGATGGCCTCGATCTTGATCTCGCGGAACTGCTTGGCACGGCCCTTGGGCAGCGAGTCCGCGTACGCCTCGCGCTGGCGCTCGGCCAGGGCGTGCATCCGCCGGCGGGTCTTGGCCGAGCGGATGACCACGAAGTCCCAGGGCTGCGAGTAGCCGACGCTGGGCGCGGTGTGGGCGGCCTCCAGGACGCGGATCAGCACCTCGTGCGGGATCGGGTCCGGGCGGAAGCCGTTGCGGATGTCGCGGCGCTCGCGGATCACCTGGTGGACGGCGTCGCGGCCGGACTCGTCGTAACCGGGGGCGGCCGGGCCGCGCGGCTCGGCGGGCTCGGCGGGCTCGGCGGGCTCGGCGGGCTCGGCGGCAGGGGCCTCCTCCCGGGCGGCGTCGGGCGTGACGGCTTCGGCGGGCTGCTCGCTCTGCTCGGTCTGCTCCGCGGCCGGCTCGGGCTGGGGCTCCTCGACGGCCGGGGCTTCCGCGGCGGGCTGCTCCTCGGCGGCGGGGGCCTCCTCCCGGGCGGTCTCGGGCGTGACGGCTTCGGCGGGCTGCTCGCTCTGCTCGGCCTGCTCCGCGACCGGCTCGGCCTGCGGCTGCTCGGCGGCCGGGGCCTCGGCGGGCTGCTCGGCCGCCTGCTCGGCGACCGGCTGCTCGGCGGGCTCCGCGGCCTCGGCGGCGGACTGCTGCTCGGCCTCCGGCGCGACGGCTTCGGCGGCCTGCGGGGCCTGCGCCTCGGCGGGCTGCTCGACGGCCTGCTCAGCGACGGCCTGCTCAACGACGGCCTGCTCGGCAGCGGGCTCAGCGGCGGCCTCGACGGCCTGCTCCGTCTGCTCGGCGACCGGCTCGGCCGGGGCCTCGGCCGGCTGCCCGGCCTGGGCGGCCTCCGGCTGCGGCTGCTCGCCCTCGGCGGCGGGCTGCTCGGCCGGCTGCTCGGTGGTCTGCTCGACGGCCTGGCCGGAGGGCATCTCACCGGTGCCGACGGCGGTCTCGGCGACCGGCTCGGCGACCGGCTCGACGACCGGCTCGACGACGGCCTGCGGCGCGGCCCCGGCGCCCTGCTCGGCCTCCTGGTCCGCCGGGGCTTCCTGGACCACCTCGACGGCCTGCGGTGCGTCGGCGGCCGCTATGGGAGCGGGCTGCTGCTGCGCCGCCTCCTCGGCCACCGGGGCCTGCTGGACGGCCTCGACCTTGGGCAGGCCGTGCGGGGTCGGCGCGGCGAGGAAGGCGGAGATCCGGCGCGGCTGACCGGCCGGAGCGGGGGCCTCCGCCTGCTCGGCGGTCGCGACGGCCTCGGCGCCGCCCTCGGCGGCAACGGCCTCAACGGCCTCAAAGGCGGCGCTCTCGACGGCGATCGCCTCAGCGGCGACCTCGACGAGGACGGTCTCGACGGCGGCGGACTCGACCGCGACGGCCTCGGCCACCGGCTGGGCGACGCCCTCCGCCGGAACCGGCTCGACCACGACGGCCTGCGCCTGTGCGGCCTCCGGAGTCGCCACCACCTGGGCGGCCTCGGGCGCCGGTACGGCCTGGAGGGCCTCCGGAGTCCCGACGACCTCGACCACCTCGATCGCCCCGATCGTCTCGACGGTCATCAGGCCCTCGATCGGCTGCCCGGGCAGCGGCACCTGCTGGAAGCCCTGGCCCTGCGGCGCCTGCTGAACCTCGGGCATGCCCTCGACCGTGGAAGCCGCCGGAGGCATCGGCGCGGCGGGCGCCATCGGCACAGTCTGCGGCACGCCCTGCGGCGGGACACCCGGAACCGGCGCGACGGCCTCGCCCATCGGCGGGCGGCCGACGACCGGGATGCCGTGCGCGGGCGTACCGCCCTGCGACGGGCCGCGGTCGGCCAGCGAGCGAACCGGCACCTGGCCGGTCATCAGCGACGGGTCCGGAATCGGCGGGCCGGCGTGCAGCGGGCGGCGCGGCGGCTGAGCCTGCGTCACGGGCTGCTGGGCCTGCGGCTGTGCCGGGCCGCCCAGGACGGGCTGCTGCTGGGCGTGCTCGGCGCCGAGCACCGGCGGGTCCACCGGCGGCCAGGACGGCTCGACCGGGGTGCCGTCCGGCTGCGGCGCGAACGGCGCCTGCTCGGCGCCCCAGGAGCCCTGCGGACCGGGCATCAGCAGCACGTCGTCCTCGTCGTCCAGCCCGTCCGGCTGGTCGACGAAGTGGAAGGCCGGGCGCGCGGCACCCTGGTCGACGGTCCAGCCCTCGCCCGGGACAGCCTGGTACGGCATGCCGGGCACGGTGTACTCGGGCTGGGCCTGCGACGGGATGACGCCGGCGCCGAGGGGCACCGCGCCGGGCAGGCCGCCGACCGGGGCCGCCGGGCTGGGGATCATTCCGCTGTCCGTCACGACGCCCTGCAGGGGTGCAACGCCCGCGACGCCCTCCGGTCCGCCGAGCGGGTCCGGCCCGGCGTGCAGGTGCTCCGGCAGTCCCTCGCCCGGGACGTGGCCGCCATCGGTCATTGTCAAAGCTCCTTCCAGGCCGCTGCCGCGCCCCTTGGCGACGCGATCACCGACCGCAGCGCCCATCCGCACGGGCCGGGCCTGCACCGACCCGCCCCTCAACCACACGCGGCCGCCGCGCCGAAGCGCTGCGGCCAAAGTCCTTCCGGCGCGCTGCGGCACCCCGGCCCGGGCCCCGCCCGTGAGGACGGCGCACCATCTGAAACAACGACAGCCCGGAGCAACCGGCACGACCGCACCGGACCCTACGGCATTCTCCAGGTCCGGCACACGGCCCGTCGAATTGCCCACACTCCGAGCGGAACCGGGTTGCACCACGTCAAAAAGGTGACAAACCGACCGAATCAGGCGGGTCGCCGACGGCTGCAGCCGCCTGGGACGCCACACTACCGGCCCGGCGCGGTGACCTCTCGAATCAGTGTCCGGATGCGACCTGGATCACCGTCGGCCCGCGCGGCGGTCCCGGCACTCACCCGAGGCCTTCACCGAACGCCTCCAGGAACCGACGATTCACCGTCAATACGAACCGTCGCCCACCCGAAGGCGGTACGATCCCCGAGGTGCTGAGCGAGAACCAAGCCAGCACAGCAGCTCCTTTGCCTGCACTGCCAAACCGGGCTGGTTCCAACCCGGCTGGTGTTGATCTTGTAAGCCCCGCCACCTGCTAGGTGTCAGGCAGAGTGAGCCAGGAATCCCCCTGCTTCAGCTGGGGGAGGGTTCAAACGATCTGCTCACCCCAGAGCAGCAGCGCACCGCTCGCGCCCGTCCCGAGCTGCAGTCCGCCGCCTTCGCCGGCGGGCCGCAGCGGGGTGGACTGCAGGAGCGCCCCGTCCGCCCGGTAGCCCGCCTCGGCGATGGCCCGGCGGATCTCCTCCGCCTCGGCGAAGGTGCGGGCCAGCGCGACGAAGCGCTCGGGCTTGCGGGCCAGCACGGCGCGCACCACGTCGAGGCCGCCGGACTCCACCACCGCGGCGTCCGGCTCCGGCAGCCCGCCCAGCACCTCGGGGCCCCGGCCGTGCACCGTCTCCACTTCGACGCCGTACCGGCGGGCGTTGACGGTGAGCCGGGCGCAGGCCGAGCGGGAGGCCTCCACCGCGACCACGGCGGCGCCGAACCGGGCCGCCTCCACCGCAAGGGCGCCGCTGCCGGCGCCGACCGACCAGACCAGGTCCCCGGGCCGTGCACCCAGACGGGCCAGCACCAGCGCGCGGACGTGCGCGGGGAGTGCTCCCGACGCGCCCGTTTCATCCTCCGTGCGCCCGGCGCCCGCGTAGGCGTCGACGGGGAGCGCCCAGCCGCGTTCCGCGCCGGGGTAGCCGACCGGGCGCCCGGCCAGCCAGCCGGCCGCCTCGTCCACCGCCCCGGGCTGGGCGGTGCCGCCGATCACCAGCACCACGTTGGGGTCGCGCCAGACGTGGTCGGCGATCCGGTCGGAGGTCAGGACGGCGACGTCCTCCTCCGGGGTGCCGAGGGCCTCGCAGACCACGAAGGTCCGGTGCACCCCGCGCAGCATCAGGGCGAGTTCGCTCGGGCCCGCGCCCGGCGCGGTGAGCACCGCGACCTTGGGGTGGGCCCGGCAGATGTTGGCCGCGCGGCGCAGCCGGCCGCCGTGGGCACTGACCACCTGGGCGTCCTCCCAGGGCATCCCGGCCCGCGCGAAGGCGGCGGCGACGGAGGAGACGGCGGGCAGGACTTCGAGTTCGAGGCCGTACTCGGGGCGACGCAGGGTGCGCACCACCCCGAAGAAGCCCGGGTCGCCCTCGGCGACCACGACGGCGGCGCCGCGGTGCTCGGCGATCCGCTTGGCGGCCTGCTGGATGTTGCCGAGGGTGATCCGCTCGGCGGCGTCCGGCACCGGGAGGGCGCCCAGTTGGTAGGGGGCGCCGGCCACCAGGGTCGCCGCGGCGAGGGCCGCACCGGCGGCCTCGGTCAGCGGCGTTCCGTCCCACCCGATGACCGTGATCCGGTCAGCCATCTGCGGCCGTTCTCCCTCGACTCGTGCGCGGCTCGTCGCGCCGACTGTGCGGCACCGGTGCAGAGGCTACCGGGTGTGATCCCTTGGGGGCCGACATCTCGTACACATGTCCGTGCCGATCAGGTGGCCGGGTGCCGTCGAGGCGGCGACGGGCGGTGGATCAGTCGCGCAGCACGTAGCGGTGGTCGCCGTGCCAGCCGTCCCGGCGCAGGTCGGGCGACTCCAGGTCCTCCGGGAGCAGGCTCCACAGGATCAGGTCACTGCGACTCTCTTCCACGACCTCGCCGGACTCGCCCCGCACTATCCAGGCGCTGCGCAGCACGCCCTCGCTGATGCCGCCGATCTTCTGGGCGACCTGCTGGGCGGCGGTGTTCCCGGCGGCGGTGCGCATCTCCAGGCGCAGGAAGCCGCGGTCCTCGAACAACCACTGGGCGACGCCGAGCACGGCCTCCGGGGCGTAGCCCTCACCGCGGGCCCAGACGGCGGTGACGTAGGAGATCTCGGTGCTGCGCAGCCGCCAGTCGGTGTTGCGCAGCTCGACCAGGCCGACCAGGCGCTGGGTCAGGTGCTCGGTGACGGCGAAGACTATGCCGCGGCCGTCCGCCCGGTGGACGGGGGCGACGGTGCGGGCGAGCTCGGCCGCGTACTGCTCGGTGAAGGGGTGCGGGAGATCCGTCCAGGCCAGGACGAGGTCGTCGGCCATCATGGTGGCCAGGCCCGGGGCGTCGTCCTCCGCAAGGGGACGCAGCAGCAGCCGTTCGGTGCTGATGGCGGTCTCGGGGAAGCTCGCTGCCATGCCGTCTCTCCTCGCCGGGTCGTGAACACAACACCGTACGCCTCCGTCGCGCCCCGGGTACCACGCGGTGCGCCGCCGCACGACGGTACGTCAGAACCCGGTCTCCCGCGGTGTCCCTGGTGCATACTGCCCGACCGGGCCCCCGCCGAGGTGCGGCGGGGGCCCGGTCGAACGTGACAAGGTATGACCGTATGACGATCAGAAGGCCGGGATGACCGAGCCCTGGAAGGTGTCGTTGATGTACTTCTTGACCTCGTCGGAGTGCAGCAGCTCGGCGAGCTTCTTGACCCGCGGGTCGTTCTCCTTGCCCTTCTTGACGGCGAGGATGTTGGCGTACGGGTTGCCCTCGGCCTTCTCCAGCACCAGCGCGTCGGTGGCCGGCTTCAGGCCGGAGTCGATCGCGTAGTTGCCGTTGATGACGGCGGCGTCGAGGTCGGAGACCGAGCGGGGCAGCTGGGCGGCCTCCAGCTCCTTCCACTTGAGGTTCTTCGGGTTGCCCGTCACGTCGGCCGGGGTGGCGGTGGTGCTGACGCCGTCCTTGAGGGTGATCAGCTTGTTGTCGGCGAGCAGCTTGAGCGCGCGGCCCTCGTTGGTGGCGTCGTTGGGCAGGCCGATGGTGGCGCCGTCCGGCAGGTCGGTGATCGCCTTGACCTTCTTGGAGTAGAGGCCCAGCGGCTCCAGGTGCACGGTCTCGACCGAGACGATGTCGGTGCCGTGCTTCTTGTTGAAGTCCTCCAGGTACGGGACGTGCTGGAAGTAGTTGGCGTCGGCCGAACCGTCCTGCACCGCCGTGTTGGGGGTCACGTAGTCGGTGACCTCCTTGATGTCGAGCTTGAGGCCCGCCTTCTCCGCGAGGTTGTCCTTGACGTACTTGAGGATCTGCCCGTGCGGGGTGGGGCTCGCGACGACCTTCAGCGGCGCGTTCGGGTCCGAGGAGGAGGACCCGGAGCTGCCGCAGGCGGCCAGCGAGAGGGCGAGGCCGGCGGTGGCGAGGACACTGGTGAACTTCAGGGCGTTGCGCACGAAAAGTGCCTTTCTGCGTGTTCCTGGGAGCCGCGTCCGGAGTCGGACGAGGGAGGTCTAGGAGGCGACGAGGTCCTTGTCGGGAGTCGTCGGGGTGCGGCCGAGCAGCCGGGTCCGGCCGCCGGTGCGGCCGCGGTGGGCCAGGCGCTGGACGGCGAAGTCGCCGATCAGCTGGACGGCGGTGACGAGGATCACCAGCTCGGCCACGATGACCCACATGAAGGCCGTCTCGAAGCGCTGGTAGCCGTAGTTGACGGCGAGGGTGCCGAGGCCGCCGCCGCCGACCGTGCCGGCCATCGCGGAGTAGCTGATCAGGGTGATGACCGTGGTGGTGACCGAGGCCACGATGCCGGGCAGTGCCTCGGGCAGCAGGGTCTTGCGCACGATCGTCCAGGTGCTGCCGCCCATCGACTGGACCGCCTCGATCAGGCCGCGGTCGACCTCACGGACGGAGGTCTCGACCAGGCGGGCGAAGAACGGGATGGCGCCGATGGTGAGCGGCACGGTCGCCGCCTGCCAGCCGATGGAGGTGCCGACCAGCCAGCGGGTGAAGGAGATCAGCGCGATCATCAGGATGATGAACGGCACCGAGCGGGCGATGTTCACCACGAAGCCGATGGCCTTGTTGACGGCCCGGTTGGCGAGCAGGCCGCCCTTGTCGGTGAGCACCAGCAGCACGCCCAGCGGCAGGCCGAGCAGCACGGTGACCGCCGCGGACACCCCGACCATCTGGAAGGTCTCCTGTGTGGCGGGCCCCATCAGCGCCCACATCTGGTCCCAGGTCATGCCACCGCTCCGTTCCCCGCGCCGATCACGTCCACCTGCAGGCCCTGCTCGCGCAGGTAGCCGATCGGCACCACGTTGTCCTGGTGGGCGCCGGGCAGCTCGACCCGCATCCGGCCGACCATCCGGCCGGCGATGGTCTCGACGGCGGCGCCGAGGATGTTGATGTCGATCTGGTAGGTGCGGGCGAGCTGGGAGACGAACGGCTGGCCCGAGGTGTCGCCCTGGAAGGTGATCTCCAGCACGGTGGAGCCGGGCTGCCCGGTGCCGAACTCGCTGAGCGGGAACAGCTCGCGGGCCAGCTCCGAGCCGGGATCGGCCAGCAGGTCGGTGAGCTCGCCGGACTCGACCACCCTGCCGCCGCGCATCAGGGCGGCGGAGTCGCAGACGGTCTTGATGACGTCCATCTCGTGGGTGATCAGCAGGACCGTCAGGCCCAGTTGCTGGTTGAGGTCGCGCAGCAGCTTGAGGATCGAGCGGGTGGTCTCCGGGTCGAGCGCCGAGGTGGCCTCGTCGGAGAGCAGCACCTTGGGGTCGCCGGCCAGGGCGCGGGCGATGCCGACGCGCTGCTTCTGGCCGCCGGACAGCTGGTTGGGGTAGCTGCGGGCCTTGTCGCCGAGGCCGACCAGGTCGAGCAGTTCGGTGGCCTTGCGGCGACGCTGGGTGCGGTCCAGGCCGATGATCTCCAGCGGGAGTTCGACGTTCTGCTGGACCGTCCGTGAGGACAGCAGGTTGAAGTGCTGGAAGACCATGCCGATCCGGCGGCGCGCCTCGCGCAGCTCCCGGCCGGCCCGGTTCTCGCCGCCGGACAGCGCGGTCAGCTCGACCCCGTCCACGGTGACGGTGCCGGAGGTCGGGCGTTCCAGCATGTTCACGCAGCGGATGAGGGTGGACTTGCCGGCACCGCTGGTGCCGACGACTCCGTAGACCTCGCCCGGGCGGACGTGCAGGTCGACGCCGGCGAGGGCGGTCACCTCGCGGCCTCGGGAGCGGTAGACCTTCGTGAGGTCCGTGGTGGTGATCACAGCTGCTTCCGTGGGTCGGGGCGGGCGGCGGTGTCGACCGCCCGACCGGGGTTGCGGTCGGCGGTGTCCCACCACGCCTCGCCAGGGGGATCCGGACCTGCCACCCCTTGATCGTGGCCGCTGGACGGCCGGGCCGCGCGACGGCGTGGCCCTTACGAGTCATCGGCGGCCGCGGCTGGGCGGGCACGCCGGAGGAAGGGGTTCCGGGAGGAAGGCGCGCTCGCACGGACGGGAGCGGCGCCGGAGTCTCGCTTCGGGGCGCGAGGGGGAGGCACCCTCAGCGGGGTGCCCGGGGGCGGTGGCCCTCAGCAGTGACACATTCGACGGCACATGGCACGCTCACCTGCCGGCAGCGTGCCGGTGGGGGTCCAGTTCGTCGTCGCAGTCATGTGAGCCAGTAAAACAGATCAGCCGAATTGCGCCCAATTATTCTGCACAGCTGTCCGCATTACGGACAGACATAGCCGTGACCAGCGCAGATGCGACTCGGCGCCGCCACCTTCCGGTCCGGATGGTGGCGGCGCCGAGGAGCGGCCCGTAGGGGCTGGGGCTCAGGCGGTCGCGGCGATCGGGGTCGCGACGGGCTTCTCCAGGTGCACGAAGCTCAGCCGGCTGCTGACCTGCTCGACGGCGGTCTGCCGGTAGCCCTGGCGGGCGTACAGACGCAGGTTGCCGAGGCTGCGGTGGCCGGTGAACAGGTGGTAGGCGGTCACCGGACGGCCGTCGTCGGCGAGGCTGCGCTCCAGGGCGTCCAGGAGCCGCCCGCCCAGGCCGTGCCGCTGCATCCGGGGATGGACCACCAGGCGCCCTATCCGGCCGATGCCCTCGGCGTCGACGTGGCCGCGGACGGCGCCCACCACCTCGTCGCCCAGCCGGGCGACCAGGACGTGCTGCTCGGCCAGCTCGGCGCGCAGGCTCTCCAGGGTCTGCGTCAGGGGCTCGATCGCCCAGTCACCGTACAGCTCCGCCTCGGGCTGGTAGCCCAGGTACTGGAGCTTGAGGATCTGCTCGGCATCCTCGGCCGCCGCGGCCGAGATGATCACACTCATGCCCATGTGGAGGGGCCTCCCCAGTCGTCGTGCCCGGCGCGCAGAGGGTGGCGCGCTCACGCTCAGTATCCGAGGGATCGCACCACCGTCAAGAGTGACGTTCGCCAGCGCTCTACCCGGGTGTCAGCTCCCCTCAATCTTCGGAGGGGCAGACAGTGGCGAGTGTCACGCCGGGGCGGGCGGGGGCGTGGAAGGCGGCGAGGTGAGGCGGGAGGGCGGTACGGGGCGTCGCCGCGATCACTCAGAGGTAGCGCTCCGCATGGAGCAGCAGCCGGAGGCAGGCCAGGCAGCGGGAGCGGGTGGGGCCGATGGAGCCGCGGGGCATGCCGAGGCGCTCGGAGAGTTCGCGGTAGGTCGGCGGTGGGTCCTCGGCGAGGGCGGCGACCAGTTGGGGGCAGCGGCCGGGCAGGGCGGCGACGGCCTCGCGGACCACGTGGCGGCGGCGTTCGGCGAGGAAGACGTCCTCGGCCGAGGGGACGGGCGGAAGGGCTGTGCACACACCGTGCATGACGGGCCCGGGCGGGCGCGGTTACGCCCGGACCGGGGCACGTACACGGGAGGGGCGCGCCGGTCGGACCGCCGCGCCCCTCCCCCGCTGACCGACGGTCAGCTCTCGGCCCACTCCTGCTGCCGCGCCAGGTCCGCCTTCACCTCGACGAGCTGGACCGCGACGGCCGAGGGGGCGGTGCCGCCGCGCCCGTTGCGGGCGGCGATGGCGCCGTGGACGCTGAGCACCGAGCGGACCTCGGGGGTCAGGTGCGCGGAGATCGAGGCGAACTGCTCGTCGGTCAGGTCGGACAGCTCGATGCCCTGGGCCTCGCAGACCTTGACGCAGGCTCCGGCCACCTCGTGCGCGACCCGGAACGGCACGCCCTGCTTGACCAGCCACTCGGCGATGTCGGTGGCGAGCGAGAAGCCGGCCGGGGCCAGCTCCTCCAGCCGCTCCCGGTGCACGGTGAGGGTGGCCATCATCCCGGTGAACGCGGGCAGCAACACCTCCAGGGTGTCGCAGGAGTCGAAGACCGGCTCCTTGTCCTCCTGGAGGTCCCGGTTGTAGGCGAGCGGCAGCGCCTTGAGGGTGGCCAGCAGGCCGGTCAGGTTGCCGATCAGCCGGCCGGACTTGCCGCGGGCCAGCTCGGCGATGTCCGGGTTCTTCTTCTGCGGCATGATCGAGGAGCCGGTGGAGAAGGCGTCGTGCAGCGTGATGAAGCCGAACTCCTTGGTGTTCCAGATGATCACCTCCTCCGCGATCCGGGAGAGGTTGACGCCGATCATCGCGGTCACGAAGGCGAACTCGGCGACGAAGTCGCGCGAGGCGGTGCCGTCGATGGAGTTGCCGACGGAGCCGCCCTCGAAGCCGAGGTCGGCGGCGACGGCCTGCGGGTCGAGCCCGAGCGAGGAGCCGGCCAGCGCGCCGGAGCCGTACGGGGAGACGGCGGTGCGGGCGTCCCACTGGCGCAGCCGCTCGGCGTCCCGGCCGAGGGCCTGCACGTGCGCGAGGACGTGGTGGGCGAAGAGGACGGGCTGGGCGTGCTGCAGGTGGGTGCGGCCCGGCATCGCGGTGTCGGGGTGCGCCTCGGCGAGGCCGACCAGGGCGTACTGGAGGTCGAGCAGCAGGCCGCCGATGGTCTTGGCGTGGTCCCGCAGGTACATCCGGAACAGGGTGGCGATCTGGTCGTTGCGCGAGCGCCCGGCCCGCAGCTTGCCGCCGAGGTCGGCACCGAGGCGCTCCAGCAGACCGCGCTCCAGGGCGGTGTGGACGTCCTCGTCGGCGACGGTGCCGGTGAAGGTGCCGGCCTGGACGTCGGTGAGCAGCTGGTCGAGGCCGGCCAGCATGGCGGCGAGCTCCGACTCGGAGAGCAGTCCGGCCTTGTGCAGCACCCGGGCGTGGGCCTTGGAGCCGGCGATGTCGTACGGGGCGAGGCGCCAGTCGAAGTGGACCGAGGCGGAGAGCCTGGCCAGCGCCTCGGACGGGCCGTCGGCGAAGCGCGCGCCCCAGAGGCGGACGTCGGAGGACTGCTGGGCGGTCATCGCGGTGGCTCCTTACACGGCTGCAGTGCTGCACACATGTGCAGTAGGTGGCATAAGTATGCACGATGCCGCATGAAACACAAAACCCCGGCCGGAGCTGGTCCGAGTACCGGGGTTTCGAGGTGTCGAGGTGTTACTGGGCCTTGGCCTGGGCGAGCTGCATGAGGTGGTCGGCGAGCGCCTGGCCGCCGGACGGGTCCCGGCTGATCAGCAGCACGGTGTCGTCACCGGCGATGGTGCCGATGATCTCGAACACCTCGGCCTGGTCGATCGCCGAGGCCAGGAACTGCGCGGCCCCGGGCGGGGTGCGCAGCACGACCAGGTTGCCGGAGGCGGTCGCGGAGACCATCAGCTCGCCGGCCAGCCGGGCCATCCGGCCCTCGCTGGCCGACTCCCCCATCGGCGCACGCGGCGTACGGTCGCCGCCCTCGGCCGGGACGGCGTAGATCAGCGCGCCGTCCCGGTTGCGGATCTTGACCGCGCCCAGCTCGTCCAGGTCCCGGGAGAGGGTGGCCTGGGTGACCACGAGTCCGTCGTCGGCGAGCAGCTTGGCGAGCTGGCTCTGCGAACGCACGGGCTGGCGGGTGAGCAGGTCCACGATCCGCCGGTGGCGCGCGGTGCGGGTCTGCGGGACCTGCGGCGTCGGGCCGGCGGCGGAGGGGCCGGAGCGGGAATCGGTCATGTGATTATTCTCCCGGACGACGGTCAGCTCGCATCGGCCGGGGCGCTCTCGCGCACCATCCGGAGGATGCCGGGCAGCGCGGCCAGGAAGGCGTCCGCCTCCTGCTCGGTCAGCACCAGCGGCGGCGCCAGCCGTACCGCGTCCGGGACGGCCGCGTTGACCAGGAAGCCCGCCTCCTGCGCGGCGGCCTGGACCTTGGCCGAGACCGGCCGGGTGAGCACGATGCCGAGCAGCAGTCCGGCCCCCCGCACGTGCGAGACCAGCGGGTCGCCGATCGCCTCGACGCCGTGCCGCAGCCGCTCGCCGATCTTGCGGACGTGCTCCAGCAGGCCCTGGGACTCGATCGTGTCCAGCACCGCGAGCCCGGCCGCGGCGGCCACCGGGTTGCCGCCGAAGGTGGTGCCGTGCTGGCCCGGGGTGAGCAGCTCGGCCGCCTCGCCGAAGGCCAGCACCGCGCCCATCGGCAGGCCGCCGCCGAGCGCCTTGGCCAGGGTGACCACGTCCGGCTCGATGCCCTCCTCGGCCTGGTGGGCGAACCAGTGGCCGGTGCGGCCGATGCCGGTCTGGATCTCGTCCAGGACGAGCAGGGTGCCGGTGGCCCGGGTGATCTCGCGGGCGGCCCTGAGGTAGCCCTCGGGCAGCGGGACGGCGCCGTTCTCGCCCTGGATCGGCTCCAGGAAGACGGCGGCGGTCTCGGTGGTGACGGCCGCGCGCAGCGCCTCGACGTCGCCGAACGGGACGTGGGTGACGTCGCCGGGCAGCGGGCGGAACGGGTCCTGCTTGGCGGGCTGGCCGGTGAGCGCGAGGGCGCCCATGGTCCGGCCGTGGAAGCCGCCCTGGAGGGCGACCAGATGGGTGCGGCCGGTGCGCCGGCTGATCTTGAAGGCCGCCTCGTTGGCCTCGGCGCCGGAGTTGCAGAAGAACACCCGGCCACCCTCCCGACCGTCCAGCTCCAGCAGCCGCTCGGCGAGGGCGATGGTCGGCTCGGCCATGAAGAGGTTGGAGACGTGGCCGAGGGTGGCGATCTGCTTGCTGACCGCCTCGACCACGGCCGGGTGGGCGGTGCCGAGGGCGTTGACGGCGATGCCGCCGAGCAGGTCGGTGTACTCCTTGCCGTCGGCGTCCCAGAGCTTGACGCCCTCGCCGCGCACCAGCGGGATGCGGGGGGTGCCGTAGTTGTCGGTGAAGGTGTGCTGCCACCGGCCGGTGAGTTGCTCGTTGTGCGTCATGCCAGTCCCCCGGTCACGGTCGGTTCGTCGTCCGGCACGACCATCGTGCCGATGCCCTCGTCGGTGAAGATCTCCAGCAGCAGGCTGTGCGGGACCCGGCCGTCCAGCACGCGGGCGGTGCCCACGCCGGAGCGGACGGCGCGCAGGCAGCCCTCCATCTTGGGGACCATGCCGCTGGCCAGGCCCGGCAGCAGATCCTCCAGCTCGCTCGCGTTGAGCTGGCTGATCACGTCGTCGGAGTGCGGCCAGTCCTTGTAGAGGCCCTCGACGTCGGTGAGCACCACCAGCATCTCGGCGCCGAGCGCGACCGCGAGGGCGGAGGCGGCGGTGTCCGCGTTGATGTTGTAGACGTGGCCGTCGGCGCTGCGGGCGATCGAGGAGATGACCGGGATCCGGCCGTCGGCGATCAGTGCCTTCACCGCGCCGGCCTCGATGTTGACGATGTCCCCGACCAGGCCGATGTCGACCTGCTCTCCGTCCACCACCGCGTAGCGCTTGACCGCGGTCATGGTGTGGGCGTCCTCGCCGGTCATGCCGACGGCGAACGGGCCGTGCTCGTTGAGCAGACCGACCAGCTCCCGCTGCACCTGGCCGGCCAGCACCATCCGGACCACGTCCATGGTCTCGGGCGTGGTCACGCGCAGGCCGTTGGTGAAGCTGGACTCCAGCCCGAGCTTGTCGAGTTGGGCGCTGATCTGCGGGCCGCCGCCGTGCACCACGACGGGGTGGAGTCCGGCGTAGCGGAGGAAGACGACGTCCTGGGCGAAGGCCGCCTTGAGGCTGTGGTCCACCATGGCGTTGCCGCCGAACTTGATCACGACGGTCTTGCCGTGGAAGCGCTCCAGCCACGGCAGCGCCTCGATCAGCGTCATGGCCTTGGGCAACGCGTTGTTGTTGCGGGCCTGTTCGCCCTTGGGTGCGATCTGCACGGGTCTCGGTTCCTCGTCCGATCAGGTGTCAGCTGGAGTAGGCGCTGTTCTCGTGGACGTAGTCGGCGGTGAGGTCGTTGGTCCACAGCGAGGCGCTCGCCGTACCGGCGTTGAGGTTCGCGGTGATGACGACCTCGCGGCCCTTCATGTCCACCAGGTCGCGGTCCTCGCCCACGCCGCCGTCCTTGCAGACCCAGACGCCGTTGATGGCCACGTCGAGCCGGTTCGGGTCGAAGGCGGCGGAGGTAGTGCCGATCGCGGCCAGCACCCGGCCCCAGTTGGGGTCCTCGCCGTGGACGGCGCACTTGAGCAGGTTGTTGCGGCTGATCGTCCGGGCGACGTCGACGGCCTCGTCCTCGGTGGCGGCGCCGGTGACGTCGATCCGGATGTCCTTGCTCGCGCCCTCGGCGTCGCCGATCAGCTGGCGGGCCAGGTCGGCGCTGACCGCGCGGACGGCCTCGGCGAACTCGGCCTGGTCCGGGGTGATGCCGGTGGCGCCGGAGGCGAGCAGCAGCACGGTGTCGTTGGTCGACATGCAGCCGTCGGAGTCGATCCGGTCGAAGGTGGTGCGGGTGGCACCGCGCAGCGCGGCGTCCAGGGCGGCGGCGTCCAGGTCGGCGTCGGTGGTGAGGACGACCAGCATGGTGGCCAGGCTCGGGGCGAGCATGCCCGCGCCCTTGGCCATGCCGCCGACCGTCCAGCCGGCCGGGCTGGTGACCTGGGCGGTCTTGTGCACGGTGTCGGTGGTCTTGATGGCGATCGCGGCGGCCTCGCCGCCGGTCTCGCTGAGCTCCGCGGCGGCCAGGGTGACGCCGGGCAGCAGGACGTCCATCGGCAGCCGGACGCCGATCAGGCCGGTGGAGGCGACGGCGACCTCGCCCGCGTTGAGACCCAGCTCCTCGGCCGCCTTCTCCGCGGTGGCGTGGGTGTCCTGGAAGCCGAGCGGGCCGGTGCAGGCGTTGGCGCCGCCGGAGTTGAGGACGACGGCGGAGACCTGGCCGCCCTTGAGGACCTGCTCGGACCAGAGCACCGGCGCGGCCTTGACCCGGTTGGCGGTGAAGACGCCGGCCGCCGCGAGCGAGGGGCCGTCGTTGACCACCAGCGCGAGGTCCGGGGTGCCGGAGGCCTTGATGCCCGCGGTGACCCCGGCGGCCCGGAAGCCCTTGGCGGCGGTCACGCCGGTGTTCTGAGTGGTCACGGTGCGACTCCGTTCACGGGAAGGCCCAGCTCCTCGGGCAGTCCGAGGGCGATGTTCATGCTCTGCACCGCGCCGCCCGCGGTGCCCTTGACCAGGTTGTCGATCGCGCTGATCGCGATGATCCGCCCAGCGGTCGGGTCCAGGGCGACCTGGACCAGGGCGGTGTTGGCGCCGTAGACGCTGCTGGTCTGCGGCCACTGCCCCTCGGGCAGCAGGTGGACGAACGGCTCGTCCGCGAACGCCTCGGCGTAGGCGGCGCGCAGGCTCTCGGCGCTCACCCCCGGCTTGGCCTTGGCCGAGCAGGTGGCGAGGATGCCGCGCGGCATGGGGACGAGGGTGGGGGTGAAGGAGACGGTGACCGGCTCGCCCGCCAGCGGAGTGAGGTTCTGCACCATCTCCGGGGTGTGCCGGTGCACGCCGCCGACGCCGTACGGGCTGACGCTGCCCATGACCTCGCTGCCCAGCAGGTGGGGCTTGGCGGCCTTGCCGGCGCCGGAAGTGCCGGAGGCGGCGACCACGACGGCCTCCGACTCGACGAGCCCGGCCGCGTAGGCGGGGAAGAGCGCCAGGGAGACCGCCGTCGGGTAGCAGCCCGGTACCGCGATCCGGTTGCTGCCCTTCAACGCGGCGCGGTGGCCGGGAAGTTCGGGCAGGCCGTAGGGCCAGGTGCCGGCGTGCGCGGAGCCGTAGAACTGCTCCCAGTCGGCGGCGGCCTTGAGCCGGAAGTCGGCGCCGCAGTCGACCACCAGGACGTTCTGGCCGAGCGCCTCGGCGACGGCGGCGGACTGGCCGTGTGGCAGCGCCAGGAACACCACGTCGTGGTCGGCCAGCACCTCGGGGGTGGTGGGTTCGAGGATGCGGTCGGCCAGCGGGATCAGGTGCGGCTGCAGCGCGCCCAGGCGGGTGCCCGCGTTCGAGCCGCCGGTCAGGGCCCCGATCTCCACCTCCGGGTGGCCGAGCAGCAGGCGCAGCACCTCGCCGCCCGCGTACCCGCTCGCGCCGGCGACGGCGACTCGCAATGCCATGGCGTTCCTCCTTAGTCGTGGCATGAATATACGCGCGAAGGAAAAGTCATGCAAGGCTGGGCGTGGGGACCGCAGTGCCGGTCGCGAGGTGGGAGCGACGGGTGCCACCCCGGCTTCCGAAGCGGAGCAGCAGTGTTGAACTGCCGGGCGGGTTACCGCTTGACGGCCCGCAGCACCACGAACTTGGGGTTCCCGGCGACGAGTTGGCAGTTGCCGAAGAGCTTGCGCAGCTTGACGTGGTAGCCGAGGTGGCGGTTGCCGACCACCCAGAGCTCGCCGCCGGGCTTGAGCGCCCGACGGGAGCCGGTGAACATCCGCCAGGCCGTGGCGTCGGTGGTGGCCTGGTGGGAGTGGAACGGCGGGTTGTTGAGCACCAGGTCCACCGAGCCGGGGGCGAACAGCTCCGGGGCGAGCGCGTCGGCGGCGAGGAACTCGGCCGCGGCGTCCGGGCCCAGGTTGGTGCGGAAGGTCTCCTCGGCCGAGGCCACCGCCTGGTGGGACTCGTCCACGAACACCAGCTCCGCGCCCGGCCCGGCCAGCGCGGCGGCCGTACCGACCACGCCGTTGCCGCAGCCGAGGTCGACCACCCGGTCCCCGGCGGCGGGGGTCGGCAGGTGGGCCAGGAAGAAGCGGGTGCCGATGTCGAGCCGCTCGGCACAGAAGGTGCCGGCGTGGTTGACCACCGTACGGCCGGAGGCGGGGCCAACGTCCGGCGGCAGCGCGTAGCGGTGCGGCCACGGACTGGCGCCGGGGTCGAGCGCCGGGTCGGGGGTGCAGAAGATCAGCCGGGCCTTGCGGACCGCGAGCGAGGTGCGGGTCGGACCGAGGATCTTCTCGAAGAGCTGCAGGGTCGAGGTGTGGATCTCGGTGACCATGCCGGTGCCGACCACGACCGTGCCGGGGTGGATCGCCGGGGCGAGTCGGTGCAGCTGGTCCTCCAGCAGGGCCAGGCTCTTGGGGACGCGCACCAGCAGCACGTCGATCCGCTCCGGCGGGGTGTCCCGGGTGGTCAGCAGCCGGGCCTCGTCGACGGCGGCGCCGGCCCCGGCGAGGTTCTCCCGGGTCGCCTGCCCGCCGAGGTGGGAGTCGGTGATCTGGACCGGTTCGTACGGCGCGAGCGCAGTGGTCAGCGCGCCCCAGCGGTCGCCGAGGACGGCGATCCGGCGGCCGGTCAGCTCGGTCGGGGTGCCGGCGGCGCTGCCCGCCTCGCCGGCGAGGTGGCGCAGCAGGTACTCGTCGGCGGCGTCCCAGGCCCGCAGCCGCTCGCGCGGGTCCGCCGGGAAGCGGGTGAGATCGAAGGTGCCCCACGAGGTGGCCAGCGGGGTGGCGGCGGGCGCGGTCTGCGGATTCATCGTGTTCTCAGGCTATCGGACACCTGGTGGGGAACAGTTTCTATGGGATCCGAGCGGACGGATACTGGAAGAGCCCGGCCGAGAGAGGTGAGGGCGATGGACTGGAAGCTCGAGGTCGTGGTGGTCCCGGTGGCGGACGTGGACCGCGCGAAGGTCTTCTACGAGGAGCAGGCCGGCTTCACGGTCGACCACGACACCTGGCTGCGGGACGGTGTGCGGGTGGTCCAGCTGACTCCTCCGGGATCGCCCTGCTCGATCGTGGTGGGGACGGGGGTGATCGATTCGGCGCCCGGCTCGGTGAAGGGCCTCCAACTGGTGGTGCCGGACATCGAGAGGGCGCACGCGGAGCTCGCGGCGCGCGGTGTGGCGGTCAGCCCGGTCCAGCACTTCGTGGCGGGCTCGCGGATGGACGGGCACGGCGAGGCCTGGAACAACTTCGTGTTCTTCAACGACCCGGACGGCAACGGCTGGGCCGTCCAGGAGGCGCCTTCGGCCGCCTAGGTCTCGGGCAGGCCTGGGGCGGGCCTTGGGTAGGCTCGTGGGATGGCTGAGGACGAGGGAAGCGTGCGGGTGGATGCCTGGATCTGGTCGGTCCGGCTGGCCAAGACGCGATCGCTGGCGGCCGCCGCCTGCAAGGCCGGGCACGTCCGGGTGAACGGCGAGCGGGCCAAGCCGGCCCAGACCCTCAAGCCCGGGGACGAGGTGCGGGTCCGCGAGGAGGGGTACGAGCGGGTCGTCGTGGTGCGCAAGCTGATCCGCAAGCGGGTCGGCGCCTCGGTCGCGGCGGAGTGCCTGATCGACAACAGTCCGCCGCGACCGCCGCGCGAGTTCGTCGCCCCGGTCTTCGAACGCGACCGCGGCGCCGGCCGCCCGACCAAGCGGGATCGGCGCGAGCTGGACGGGCTGCGCGGACGGTAGAGGTCCTACGCCGCTGTGTCGATGAGCACCCGGGGCAGGTTGAGCCGACGGGCTTCGTCCTTGGAGCAGTTGACGAAGGACGCGCGGATCCCGGAGTCGCTCAGAGCTTCTGAGCTGCTCGTGCTGAAGTGCGCAGGGGTGTGCATTAGCTCGTTTGAGTGACATCTGGTTGGCGGCCCGCGCGGTGGCGGCGTCGTCGCGTAGCGTCTGTTGCGCGATCTGGGACGCCGGGTTCGGTGCCAGCGTGCGGGGCTCCCTTGCCACCAGCGAGATGGTCTGGGACCTCCCCGTCGCCTCTGGCCGGACCCACTTGGCCAGGCCGTGAGGGAACCGGCCTCCCGGGAAGGACCACGCACAGGATGCGTGTCGCCCAGCGGGGTTGAGTACGCCGGGGACCAGTGCGCCCAAGACCGTTCGGGGCGTGCGGCTCATCGGGATTCACTCCCGATGAGTCCACAGGAACGGTTCCATGTCGCGGAAGCGAATACCGCGCGCAGTGCCACGTCGCGTCAATTTCTCCCGGTACGTACCGACGTATCCGAGGGACTGTCAGTGTCTCGACGTGGTCTTCGACGGCCGGTCCCGGCGCAGGGTGAAGGCGCCGGGACCGGGTGGTCGGCGGCTACTGCTTGAAGGCGACGCCGGCGTAGGCGGAGACGTCCTGCCAGCCGTCGGGGAGCTCGGTGGTGCGGACGTGGCCGGCGGTGGGGCGCCAGAGCGGGAGTTGGACGAGGCCGGGCCCGACGAACTCGAAGTCGCCGAAGAAGGGTTCGACGCCGGAGCGCGGGCGCAGGACGAGCGGGGCGCTGGCGCTCTTGTAGATCCGGGCGCCCTCGGCGGCGCTCTCGCGGGAGGCGAAGTCGGGGCTGCCGTGGGAGAGGATCAGCGCGCTGCCCGGCGCGAGCGCGTCGCGCAGGGTGCGCACGATCCGCTGCGCGCCCTCCTCGTCGCGGATGAAGTGCAGGACGGCGACCAGCATCAGCGCGACCGGCTGGGAGAGGTCGACGGCGGCGGCCAGCGCGGGGTGGCCGAGGATGGCCTCCGGGTCGCGCAGGTCGGCCTCGATGACGGAGGTGTGCCCGGCCTGGTGGCCGGACAGCAGGGCGCGGGCGTGGGTGGCGACGATCGGGTCGTTGTCCACGTACACCACCCGGGCGTCCGGGGCGACCCGCTGGGCGACCTCGCTGGTGGAGCCGACGGCCGGGATGCCGGTACCGATGTCGACGAACTGGCGGACCCCCCGACCCGCGACGAACTCGACGGCCCGGCCGAGGAACTGCCGGTTGGTGCGGGCCAGCAGCGGCAGCGCGGGGTAGGCGGCTATCGCGGCCTGGGCGGCCTTGCGGTCCGCCTCGAAGTTGTCCTTGCCGCCCAGGTAGTAGTCGTACATCCGCGCGGTGTGCGGTATGCCGGTGTCCAGCCCGCTCGGCGGCTGCCAGTCATCGGCTCTGGCCCACTCCCAGTCGGTGCTCGTGCCGTGGCCGACGGCCGCGGTGTCCTCGTGCATCATCTTCCGCCCCCAATGCGAAATGCCGGAATGTGCCTACCGCCCCGTAACACGCGGCGCGCCGTGATCGTATCCAACGACACACCGTGGAAACAGCGGGAGTTCAGGTTTACGCAACACCCGTAGAACGGAGTGTGTGCACGTCAAGGGAGCGGGTGGACACCCGTGGCGGATCGCCGGGCGGGGCCGTCCTCTCTATGCTGGCTGCCGATGACTGCCGACCGCCGCACCGTACTGCGCACCGCCGCCCAGCTGGCCGCCCTGACCGCCGCCGGCGGGCTCCTCACCGGTTGCGCCGACGGTACGCCCCGCCGGGCCGACACCGGGACGCTCGCCGCGCACCCCGGAACCCTCGACCCGCAGCAATCCACCGACCCGGCCTGGACCGGCGGCGAGGGCCCGGAGTCCCCCGCCCCGACCACCCCGGCCGAGCCGCAGCCCACCGGCCAGCCGACCGCGGCCACCACCCAGAGCTCCGCCCCGCCGACCCCGCCCGCGCTGACGCCGCTCGCGGCCGGCACGCCGTACGAGGTGGTGTACGGGCCGCGCACCGGCAAGAACGTGGCGCTCACCTTCCACGGCAGCGGTGACCCCAAACTCGCCACCGCGCTGCTGGAGGCCGCCGAGCAGCGCGGCGCCAAGCTGACCGTGATGGTGGTCGGCAGCTGGCTGGACCAGCAGCCGCAGATGGCCCGGCGGATCCTGGACGGCGGGCACGAGCTGGGCAACCACACCCAGAACCACCTGAACATCTCGGCGATGCCCCCGGATCAGGCCCGCGCCGAGATCGCCCAGTGCGCCGACCGGCTGCAGAAGCTGACCGGCTCGATCGGCCGCTGGTTCCGCCCCTCCGCCGCCCAGTACGCCACCCAGATGGTGCGCGACCAGGCCAAGGCCGTCGGCTACGAGCACGTGCTGTCCTTCGACGTCGACCCGCGCGACTACAACGACCCGACCGCCGCCGAACTCCAGCGCCGGGTGCTGGGCGCGGTGCGCGGCGGCTCGGTGGTGGCCCTGCACATGGGCCACCAGTGCACCATCGACGCACTGCCGGCGATACTGGACGGCCTGGCCAAGGCGGGGCTCAAGCCCGTCACCGCCAGCCAGCTCTGCGCCTGACGGACGGCGGGGGTCAGGCCATCGGGTCGCCGTCCTTGTACGGGCGCAGCCGCAGCGTTCGGGCGTCCGTCCCGCGGATCTCCTCGGCCCGCTCGACCAGTTCCGAGAGGTCGTCCCGCCCGGCGTGGATGAACCGCCCGTGCAACCCGTCGAAGCGGCCCCGGGCGGCGTCCACGGTGACCGCGACCATGTACGGGATCGAGCCCCAGGCCTTCATGTCCTGGAACATCGGCATCGCGGCGGTCATGTCGGTGGCCACCGCGCCGGGGCTGATGTCCAGGACCACGATGTCGTGCTGGGCCAGCGAGTCCGCCATGTTGTCGGAGAGCTGGAGCAGCGCGCCCTTGGAGGTGGCGTACGCGGTGTAGTTGCCGTCCGGGCGCAGCGCGAAGCCGGAGTTGAGGTTGACCACCCGCCCGCGGCGGCGGGTCACCATGCCGGGCAGCACGCAGCGCAGCAGGTTGTAGGGGCCGCGCAGGTTGGTCTCGATCACCTGCCACCACTGGTTGGGATCGGTCTCCCAGATCGGCACCTCGGCGCGGTCGACCAGGCCGGCGTTGTTGACCAGCAGGTCGATCGGTCCGAGGTCGCGCTCGACCAGCCGGACGGCCTCGCGCACCGACCCCGGACGGCAGACGTCGGCGGTGACCGCGACGCCCCGGGAGCCGCGTTTGAAGCACTCCTTGAGGGTCTCGGTCAGCGTGTCGTGGGTGCGGCCGAGCAGGCCGACTGCCATGCCCTCGGCGGCCAGGCCGATGGCGATCTCCCGGCCGATTCCCCGGCCCGCGCCGGTGATCAGGGCGACCTGTCCTGCGAGTGATCCCATCGGCACCCCGTGCTCCTTTCCCGTCCCCGGCCCCCGTCCGCGGCGTTTTGTCGGACCTGCGGCATTCTGTCGGCCGCCGGGCGGCGGCGGCCCCGGGCACACGCGCGAGCGGCTCGGCCTCACTCGTTCGGAGGATGTGTGAACGCTGGCACTGTGCCGGGGAGGGGGTGACCTACTGGCCGGTACGGAGTAGTAACGTCGTCGGGGCGGTGACCGGTGCACCCATTCCGGCACACCGACCCGTTGACCAGCAGCTCGCTGGGCCACCAGTTCGCTGGGCGACCCCCAGCACCACCGAAGGGCAACTGAGTGAGTGACATCGCGCGCGTCGGAGTAGTCGGCTGCGGCCTGATGGGGTCGGGCATCGCCGAGGTCTTCGCCCGGGCCGGGCTGGACGTCCTGGTGTCGGAGGCCAGCGGTGAGGCGCTGGAGTTCGGCCGCACCCGGCTGACCAACTCCCTGGAGACGGCGGTCAAGCGCGGCAAGCTGACCCCCGAGCAGCGGGACGAGGCGATGTCCCGGCTGTCCTTCACCATCGACCTGTCCGACTTCGCGGACCGCGACCTGGTGGTCGAGGCCGTCGCCGAGCGCGAGGACATCAAGGTCAAGATCTTCGAGACCCTGGACCGGGTGATCGAGCGCCGCGACGCGATCCTGGCGTCCAACACCTCCTCGATCCCGATCGTGAAGCTGGCCGCCGCCACCTCCCGCCCGGAGCAGGTGATCGGCCTGCACTTCTTCAACCCGGCGCCGGTGCAGAAGCTGGTCGAGGTCATCCCGACCCTGACCACCTCGGCGACCACCACCGAGCGGGTCGAGGCCTTCGCCTCCCAGGCGCTCGGCAAGGAGCCGATCCGCGCCCGTGACCGGGCCGGCTTCGTGGTCAACGCGCTGCTCGTCCCGTACCTGCTCTCCGCGGTGCGGATGTTCGAGTCGGGCGTGGCCACCGCCTCCGACATCGACAAGGGCATGGAGGCCGGCTGCGCCCACCCGATGGGCCCGCTGCGGCTGTGCGACCTGATCGGCCTGGACACCATCGTCTCGATCGCCGAGTCGATGTACGACGAGTACAAGGAGCCGCTGTACGCCGCTCCGCCGCTGCTGTCCCGGATGGTCGACGCGGGCCTGCTGGGCCGCAAGTCCGGCCGCGGCTTCTACGACTACACCGCGAGCGCCTGAGCCCCGGCGCAGCAGGGCGCGCCCGTACCGGAGGTCCGGTGCGGGCGCGCCCTTTCACGTGCCTGACGGCTTCACGTGCCTGACGGCTTCACGTGCCTGACGGCTTCACGTGCCTGACGGCCTCGGCTACTTGACCCCGGCGTCCGCGCAGGCCTGCGCGTACTGCTGGGTGCAGATGTCGGACGCCTTGTAGAGCCCGCCGCCGACGACCGTGGCCTCCACCTTCGACTTGGTCACCACGATCGGGGTGAGCAGCAGCGAGGGGATGTGCAGCCCGCCGCTGTCGGTGACCGCGGTCGCGGTGGTGCTGATGTCCAGGCCTTCGGCCAGCTGGACGGCGATGCTGCCCGCCGCGTCCGTCTCGGGCTTGTACGGCTTGTAGATGGTGAACGCCTGCTCGCCCGTGAGCACCCGGCGGACCGCGTCGATGGAGGCGTCCTGGCCGCCCACCGGCACGTTCTTGATGCCTGCGGCCTTCAGGGCGTCGATGACCGCGGCGGCCATGCCGTCGTTCGCGGCGTAGACGGCCTGGATGCCGTCCTTCCCGAGGCTCTGGATGGCCTCGTTCATCTTCGACGTGGCCACCTCCGGCTTCCACTCGCCGGACTGCTCGTAGGCGATCTTCTTGACCCTGCCGTCCAGCGCCAGGTGCGCGCCCGCCTGGAACTGCGCCGCGTTGGGGTCGGACTCGGCGCCGTTGATCATCACGACGTTGGCCGAGGAGGCCTTCGAGCCGAGCGCGTCGAGCAGGGACTGGCCCTGGAGCTGACCGGTCTGCTGGTTGTCGAAGGAGACGTACGCGGCGACCTTGCCCTGGGCCAGCCGGTCGTAGGCGACGACCTTCACGCCCTTGGCGTTGGCGGCGTCGACCCACGGGGCGGTGAGCTTGGCGTCGACCGGGTCGAGCAGGATGACCTTCACGCCCTTGGCGAGCATGTCGTCGAACTGCTTCTTCTGGACGGTCGCTTCGCCGCCCGCGTTGGCGTAGCTGATCGTGCACTTCGTGCAGAGGCTGGTCACCGTCTGTGTGATCAGCGGCTTGTCGAACGCGTCATAGCGGGTCGAGGAGGTGCTCTCCGGAAGCAGCAGACCGACG
Organism: Kitasatospora sp. NPDC101155; assembly: GCF_044768305.1. Classification (NCBI taxonomy): domain Bacteria; kingdom Bacillati; phylum Actinomycetota; class Actinomycetes; order Kitasatosporales; family Streptomycetaceae; genus Kitasatospora; species Kitasatospora sp. NPDC101155. Next base: position 133,772 of record NZ_JBIWPN010000012.1, read on the forward strand.
CCCTCACTGCCTCCGCCGGCCGCCGGCGTCTGGGGCGCCGCGGTCTGGCCGCAGGCCGCGAGGGTGAGCGCGAGCGACGCGGCGGCGGTGCCCGTGGCCGCGAGACGCATGGGTCTGATCATGATCGGTGGTGCCTCCTGTACTGCGCCGCGAACAGTGCGGCAGGGGAGGGATTCAAGCCCCACCGGGCGAATGCGTCAATAAGGGGATGAGGCTTTGTTATCCCCCTGCTCGATTCGTTACGGAATGAACAGGACTTTCACACTTTCGAAGATCGAATTCGGGGAGGATATTGATAATTCAGAGGACTTATTAATGGCAAAGGAGGGCGCGGCGGGCCGGGGGATCCGCCCCGGCCCACCAGGCTCTCAACCGGCGATCGCATAGCTGTCGCCGTAGACCTTCCAGCGCAGCGGCGGGTTGAGGTCGAAGTTCCCCGCGTTGAGGAAGACCATCTGCTCGGTGTCGACCCGACTGGTGTCGGAGTGGGCCTCCTCCTTCTTCATGACCACCTTGCGGGCCTCCAGGAAGGCCTTGATGTAGGTGGCCTCGTCGCCGCCCTGGGCGGGGGTCCTGGCCTTCTTCATGGCCGCGGCGCGAATGCCGCCGAAACTGTCGGAGTCGTTTCCGGGGCCGTGCATGACGATGGCGTCGTAGTAGGCGAACTGGCCGAGCGCACGCAGCCCGTCCGCCTCGGCCTGACCGACGGCGGGGTTGAAGTACACCCGGTCGCGCTCGTCGTTCTGAGCCTGCTGGAAGACCGGATCCTTGGCGGCGACGGCCCAGTCCTTGACGAACGGGGTGCCGAGACCGGCGTGCGAGGCGCTGCCGTTGACCTTCTTCAGCGCGGGCAGGTACTTGGCGAGGACGTTGCCGGGCCTGAGGTCGGTGTAGTGCTTCACCAGGTCCAGCATGTCCCCGGTCCCGGAACAGAAGCCGATGATGCCGGCGGTGTAGCCGCGGCCGTCACCGATGTCCTCGATGTACTTGTACTGGGCCTTCCAGTCCAGCGACGAGTTCTCCGCGCTGGACACCAGCTGCATGGCGATGTCCTTCTTGTGCGGGTCGTCCAGGCCGACGCCCTTGATCCGGACGGAGGCCGCGGCGGCGGGCGCGGCCGGGGCGGCCGAGGCGGCCGCGACCGCGAGGGGCGCGGCCACCAGGGCGGCGGCGAGGGCCGTGCCGAGGGCGCGGCGGGGCTGAGGGCGCATGTGAACGCTCCGTTTCCCAGGGTGGGTTAGGAAACTTTCCTAACGCGAAATTAGCGCCCAACAGCCCTGCTGCCGCAAGGGCTTTGACACACCCTCCTCAACTTCTCCGTCAGACGGCCCGGCGGCGCACCCACCACACCGCCGCCGCGCACAGCACCACGGCCAGCAGGGTCGTCCAGCCGAACTCGATCCACTGGAACGGCCAGAACCGGTCCGCCGGTTGGTACACCTCGTGGATGGTGTAACCGCCGTCGCGCACCAGTTTCTGCAGGTCGTCGTAGCTGGGGCCCAGGTTGTAGAAATCGGCCTCGGAGATCCGGTTCCCGGCCGGGTCCGAGTACCAGACGCTCAACACCCAGCGGTCGTCCACCGCCAGGGATGTCATGGCGTGCACCGGCTCCTCCAGCGGAGTCATGTAGTGCGAGCGCACGGCCTCGGAGAGGAACGGCAACGCGACCGAGGCCGCCAGGCCGAGGCCCACCGCGAGCACGGTGCGGCGCAGCACCGCGCCGGCCAGCGCCGCGACCCCGAAGGCCACCAGCACCCGGCCGATCAGCACCGGCGACGTCTGGCCGAAGAGGTCCGGGTGGAACTGTCCGCCCATGAGCTCCAGCGGCGCGGTCCACCAGCGCAGCACCAGCCCGAACAGCGCCGCCAGCACGGCCAGCACCGCGCCGCCCAGAACCAGGCCGCCCGCCGTCCAGCGGGTCCGCCCGGCCCCCTGGGTCCAGGCGAAGCGCACCGTGCCGTGCTCGAACTCCCGCGCCAGCAGCGGGCCGCCGAGGAACGCGCCGAACACGCCGCCGAGGACGTAGGACACGCTGCCGAGCATCGGCATGCTGTCGGCGTACTGGTGCAGGTACCGCTTGTACTTGGCCATGCAGGCGGTGGTGGCCGGATCGCAGGAGGCCGCGCCCGTGCGGTCCAGGCCGACGTGCAGGTACCAGCCGTGGATCAGCAGGGCAAGGGAGATCACGCCCATCACCGCGAGCAGGATCAGCAGCGCGGGGCGGTGGCGCAGCCCGGCGGCCCGCAGCACGGCGGAGCGGGGCGGGGCCAGGGTGGTCGAGCTCACGACAGCATCGCTTTCTCGGTCGTTCCGGTGGTCGCGGCGGCACGGACGGCCCCGCGCGGGCCGGGCAGCGCGGAGGCGGTCGGCTCGCGCAGGTAGGCGAGCACCAACTCCTCCAGGCCGATGCGCTGTTGGCGCCACCCGCCGGACACCGGGGCGTCCACGCCGCCGGTGCGGACCAGCAGGTGGGACTGGGTACCGGCCCGACGGTCGCGGACCACGGGCAGGCGCTCGGCGACGGCCTCCGCCTCGGCGGTCGGACCGGTGAGCATCCGGTGGCCACCCAGCAGGTCGTCCACCTCGCCGGTGACCTGGACCCGGCCACCGGCGAGCACCACCAGGTAGTCGCAGCTCTGCTCCAGCTCGTTGACGGCGTGCGAGGAGAACATCACCGACAGGCCGTCCTCGGCCACCGCGGTCAGCAGCACGGACATGAAGTCGTGCCGGGCGAGCGGGTCAAGAGCGGCCAACGGCTCGTCCAGGAGCAGGAGTTCGGGCCGCTTGGCGAGGGCCAGGGCGAGCGAGACCTGGGCCTGCTGGCCGCCCGAGAGCCGGCCGTACTTGCGCTCCAGCGGGATGCCGAGGCCGTCCAGGTGGGTGCGGGCCCGGGCGGCGTCCCAGCGCCGGTTGAGGTGACGGCCCATCGCCAGCAGGTCGCGAACGCGCAGGCCCGGGTAGAGCGCGGCGTTCTGGGCGACGAAACCGATCCGGTCCAATGCGCGCGGAGAACCGGGGAGCTGGTCACCGAGGACGGTCATCGCGCCCTCGCTGGGCAGGGTCAGGCCGGCCGCCAGGCCGAGCAGCGTGGTCTTGCCGGCACCGTTCGGGCCGACCAGGGCCACCACGTGCCCGGCCGGGATGGCGAGGTGGCAGTCCCGCAGGGCCCAGGAGCGGCGGTAGCGCTTGCCGATCCCGCCGCAGTCGATCACCGTGTCCGTCGACATCACGCCACCACCCCGTCGCGCCCCTCACGCAGGTCGCGCAGCGCGTCCTCGAACACCGCGACCATCCCCCCTTCGTCCAGCCCGGCAGCCCGTGCCGAGCGCATCCAGTCCAGCAACCCCCGCCGCAGTGCGGCCCGTTCCCTCAGCGGCACCACCCCGGCGGGCAGCCCGCGCACGAAGGTCCCCTGGCCGCGGCGGCCGACCGCCAGACCGCGGTGCTCCAGCTCCCGGTAGGCCTTGAGCACGGTGTTGGGGTTGATCGCCAGGCCGGCGACCACCTCGCGCACCCGGGGCAACCGGTCCCCCTCCGCCAACCAGCCCATCCGCAACGCCTGTTCGACCTGCTGCACGAGTTGCAGATAGGTCGGGACACCGGAGGCCGGGTCCAGGCGGAACTCGATCGGGGAGGGCCGGTCAGCTCCTTTATCTAGTTCCATAGTTAATGAGTTAAGTAGGTGCGGTGACGGGCCGTCAAGTCAAGAAAACGCAAAGGAGCCCCGCACGGACCAGGTGGTCCGGGCGGGGCCCCTCACGCCCTACGGCGTGCCCGCGCTCAGGCGCCGCGGAGCACGGCGCCGGTGCGGGCGACAGCCTCGGCGACGGCGGCCTCGCGGGCGGCGGTGGCCTCGTCGGCTGTCAGGGTGCGGTCGGCGGCGCGGAAGCGCAGCGCGTAGGCCAGCGACTTCTTGCCCTCGCCGACCTGCTCACCGGTGAACACGTCGAACAGCCGGATGGCCTCCAGCAGTTCGCCCGCGCCCGTACGCAGCGCGGCCTCGACCTCGGCGGCCGGGACGGCGGTGTCGACGATCAGCGCGACGTCCTGGGTGGCCACCGGGAAGCCGGAGACCGCCGGGCCGTTGACGCGCTCGGCGCCGTCCGCCGTCAGCAGGTCGATGTCGACCTCCGCGGCTGCGGTACGGGCCGGCAGCCCGAGCGCCTTGACCACGCGCGGGTGCAGCTCACCCGCGTGGCCGACCACCCGGTCGGTGCCGGCGACGACCAGCTCGGCGCAGCGGCCCGGGTGCCAGGGCGCCTGCTGCCCCTGGCGGACGGTCAGCTCGACGCCGGCCGCACGGGCCACCGTACGGGCCGCCTCGACGGCGTCCGCCCAGGAGGCCTGGTCACCCTTGCCCCACCAGCCGGACGGCAGCCGCTCGCCCGCGAGGGCGACGGCGACCCGGCGCGGCTGGTCCGGCAGCGCGGCGTCCAGCGCGGCCAGCTCCTCGTCGCTCGGCCGGTGGTCGACGGCCGGGCGCGGGGCCACGGTCAGCTCGTCCTTGGGCAGGAAGACGGTGCCGGTCTCGAAGACCGCCAGGTCGGTGTTGCCCCGGCCGACGTTGCGGCGCAGCGCGCCGAGCAGGCCCGGCAGCAGCGTGGTGCGCAGCGCCGGCTCCTCGTCGTTGAGCGGGTTGACCAGCTTCACCGTGCGGCGGCGCCGGTCGTCCGACTCCAGGCCGAGCGCCTCGAAGGCGGCCTCGCCGAGGAACGGGTAGTTGTTGACCTCGACGTAGCCGGCCGCGGCCAGCGCCACGCCGATCCGGCGGTGGGTCCGCTGGGCCTCGGTCAGGCCCTTGCCCGGCGGCACGTTGGGCATCCGGGCGGGGACGTTGTCGTAGCCCTCCAGCCGGATGACCTCCTCCGCGAGGTCGTACGGGTCGGTGAGGTCGGGCCGCCAGGTCGGCGGGGTGACCTCCAGGGTGTCGGCCCCCGCGACGGAGCAGCCGATCTCCTGCAGGCGCCGGGTGACGGTCTCGCGGCCGTACTCGGTGCCGGCGACCTTGTCGGGCAGGTCGGCGGGGATCAGGATGGTGCGCACCGGGTGCGGGCCGGCGATGTCGGTGACCCCGGCCTCGGCGGTGCCGCCGGCGATCAGCACGAGCAGGTCGACGGCGCGCTGGGCGGCGGCGCGGGCCGCCTCCGGGTCGACGCCGCGCTCGAAGCGCTTGGACGCCTCGGAGGGCAGCTTGTGCCGCTTGGCGGCGCGGGCGATGACGACCGGGGCGAAGTGCGCCGCCTCGATGATCACCTCGGTGGTGCCCGGGCCGGCGGCCGGGTCGAGGATCTCGGTCGAGGCGCCGCCCATGACACCGGCCAGGCCGATCGGGCCGCTGTTGTCGCAGATCAGCAGGTCCTCGACGGACAGCTTGCGCTCCACGCCGTCGAGGGTGGTGAGGGTCTCGCCCGGCTCGGCCCGGCGGACCGTGATCGGGCCGTCCACGCGCTGCTTGTCGTAGGCGTGCAGCGGCTGGCCGACCTCCAGCATCACGTAGTTGGTGATGTCGACGGTCAGCGAGATCGGGCGGATGCCCGCCTTCTGCAGGCGGCGCTGCAGCCAGATCGGGGACTTGGCGCTCGGGTCGACGCCGACGACCGTACGGGCCACGAAGCGGTCGCAGCCGGCCGGGTCGTTGACCTTGACCAGGTAGCCGAAGGAGTTGGCCGGCGGCACGTCGAGCAGCGCCGGGTCGGCCAGCGGCAGCCCGTACGCGGCGGCGGCCTCACGGGCCACGCCGCGCATGGACAGGCAGTAGCCGCGGTCCGGGGTGACGGCGATGTCGAGCACCTCGTCGACCAGCTGGAGCAGCTCGATGGCGTCGGTGCCGGGCTCGTACTCCGGCGGGAGCACGATGATGCCGTTGTGGTCGTCGCCCATGCCCAGCTCGCGGGCCGAACAGATCATGCCGGCCGAGGTCTGGCCGTAGGTCTTGCGGGCCGCGATCGGGAACGGGCCGGGCAGAACGGCGCCCGGGAGCACGACGACGACCTTGTCGCCCACGGCGAAGTTGGTCGCGCCGCAGACGATCTCCTGCGGCTCGCCGGTGCCGTTGGCGTCGCCGACGTTGACGAAGCAGTGCCGGATCGGCTTCTTGAAGCCGGACAGCTCCTCGATGGAGAGCACCTCGCCGACCACCAGCGGACCCTTGAGGTCGCCGCCGAGCTGCTCGACGGTCTCGACCTCCAGGCCGGCCCGGACCAGGCGCTCGGCCACGTCACGGCCGGTCTCACCGGCCGGCAGATCGACGTACTCGCGCAGCCAGGAAAGCGGGACGCGCATCAGATCTCCATCCCGAACGGGAGGGTGAAGCGCACGTCACCCTCGACCATGTCGCGCATGTCGGCGACGTTGTGACGATTCATCAGGATCCGCTCCAGGCCCAGGCCGAAGGCGAACCCGCTGTAGCGGTCCGGGTCCACGCCACAGGCGACCAGCACCCGCGGGTTGACCACGCCGCAGCCGCCGAGCTCGATCCAGCCCTCGGAGGAGCAGGTGCGGCACGGGCGGTCCGGGTTGCCGACGCTCTCGCCGCGGCACACGAAGCACTGCAGGTCGATCTCGGCGCTCGGCTCGGTGAACGGGAAGTACGAGGGGCGCCAGCGCAGCTCCAGGCCGCCGCCGATCAGCTTCTCGACCAGCACCTCGATGGTGCCCTTGAGGTCGGCGAAGGTGATGCCCTCGTCGACGGCGAGGCCCTCGACCTGGCGGAACACCGGGGTGTGGGTGGCGTCCAGCTCGTCGGTCCGGTAGACCCTGCCCGGGCAGACCACGTAGACGGGGGGCTCGCGGTCGAGCATGGTGCGGGCCTGGACCGGGGAGGTCTGGGTGCGCAGCACCACGCCGGAGTCGGCGGAGCCGTCCGGGGCCTGCACGAAGAAGGTGTCCTGCATCGAGCGGGCCGGGTGGTCCGGGCCCAGGTTGAGGGCGTCGAAGTTGAGCCACTCGGCCTCGACCTCGGGGCCCTCGGCGACCTGGTAACCCATCGCGACGAAGGTGTCCTCGATGCGCTCGGCCATCGTGGTCAGCGGGTGCCGGGCGCCGCGCGGGACGCGGTCGTACGGCAGCGTGACGTCCACCGCCTCCTCGACCAGCACGCGGGCGTCCCGCTCCGCCTCCAGCTCGGCCTGCCGCTTGGCGAGCGCCTGGTTGACGGCGCCGCGGGCCTGGCCGATCAGCTTGCCGGCGGCGGCCTTGGCGTGCGGCGGAAGGGCGCCGATCTCGCGGTTGGCGAGCGAGAGCGCGGAGCGGTCGCCGGTGTGGGCGACCTTGGCCTGCTTCAGCTCGTCCAGGGTGCCGGCGGCGGCGAAGGCGGCGATCGCCTCGTCCCGCGCCTGCTCCACCACCTCGGGCTTGAGGGCCTCGACCTCGACGGGGTCGTACGACTTGTTGGGTGCCGACATCTCTATCTTTCCCGTGCTCCTGCTCGTCCGTGCTCAGGTGTGTGGGGCTCGCCTTCGCGTCACGCCCGGCGGGGCCGGGGCGCGGGCAGCCGATCTCCGTACGAACGGGGAGGGGCGTCCGCGGCACAGCCGCACAGGGCGTTGCGCAACGCCAAAGGTCGAGTGTAGTCGCAGCGCGTAGCGCGGCTGCCGTCAAGCCCGTCCGGGCCCCGACCACAGCATGCTCTGCTGGTCGTCCATGCTCGTTCAGAGCATGAAGTCGGGCACCCCGGCGGGCAGGATAAATCGGAACCTGGCCCCGCCGCCGGGCGCGCGGTCGACCCGGATCGAGCCGCCGTGGGCCTCCACGATGCCCTTGACGATATAGAGCCCGAGGCCGGTGCCACCGCGCTTGGAGCCCCGCCAGAAGCGGGTGAAGACGCGCGGGATCGACTCCTCGGGGATGCCGCTTCCTTCGTCGCTCACGGTGACCGCGGTGCCTTCCACGATGCGGGGCGGGGTGCCGGAGCGCTCCCAGACGGGCGCCTCGACGACCTCCTTGGCCGGTGCCACCTCGATCGTGACAGTTCCCTCGCCGTGGCGCACCGCGTTTTCCAGCAGGTTGGCCAGCACCTGGTCGACCTTGTCCGGGTCCGCCCACAGCACCGTCAGCGGCTCGCTGATCCGGATGTCGAAGCGCTCCTCCGGGATGCCGGTGGCGACCTTGCGCTCGACGTGCCGGCGCACCGCCGCCGCCAGGTCGACCACCTGCTTGCGCAGCTCCAGCCGCCCGGCGTCGATCCGGGAGATGTCCAGCAGCTCGGCGATCAGCCGGGTGACCCGGTCGGCGTCCGCGTCCACGGTCTCCAGCATCAACCGCTTCTGCCCGTCGGTGAACCGCTCCCACTTGGCCAGCAGCGTGGCCGTGAAGCCCTTGACGCTGGTCAACGGGGAGCGCAGCTCGTGCGCGACGGTGGCGATCAGCTCGGCGTGGCTGCGCTCGGTGCGACGCCGCGCCTCGGTGCCGCGCAGGGCGATCACCAGGCGCTCCAGCGGCCCGCCGGGCTCGGTGCGGATGTAGCGCGCGGAGACCAGCACCTCACGGCCACCGGGCAGCAGCAGGTTGCGCTCGGGCTGGCCGGTGCGGATGGCCAAGCCGCCGTACGGGTCGGTCAGCTGCCACCAGCGGCGGCCGTCCAGGTCCTCCAGCGGCAGGACGTCCTCCAGCACGCTGCCGAGCGCGGCCGCCGGGAGCACGCCGGTGAGCCGGGCCGCGGCCCGGTTGAAGCAGACCACCCGACCCAGCGCGTCGGCGACCACCAGGCCGTCCGGCAGGTCGTCCGGGTCGAGCTCGGGCCCGCTTCCGACCATGGGTTGCCTCCCCGATTACCCACCGTGCCGTTCCCCACACCGAGGCAGACCCTAGCGCCTCGCAGGCCCCGACAGTAGGGCTTGCAGCGTGGTGATCCCGGCGCGCTCGGGGCGTGTCCCGTGGGTTTTGCCGCGGACCCGGCGAGGACCCGCATGACACGCCCCACGGCGCGTGTCAGCCGTTCGAGCGGCAGCCGCCGGGCGAACGCTGCGCCCGGGCCGAGGCGTACAGGCAGACGGCCGCGGCGGTGGCCAGATTGAGGCTCTCGGCGTGCCCGTGGATCGGGACGCGCACGACCTCGTCGGTGAGCGCACGGGTCTCCTCCGGGAGCCCCCACGCCTCGTTGCCGAACACCCACGCGCCGGGCGCGCCCAGGGTGCCCTCGTCGAGCTCCTGGTCCAGGTCGCGCTCCCCCGCGCCGTCCGCGGCGAGCACCCGGATCCCGGCCTCGCGCAGCTTCCCGACCGCCTCCTCGACCGGCACGCCGACCGCCACCGGCAGGTGGAACAGGCTGCCGACGGAGGCCCGGACGGCCTTCGGGTTGTAGAGGTCCACCGAGGCGTCGGTGAGCACCACGGCGTCCGCGCCGGCCGCGTCGGCGGTGCGCAGCACGGTGCCGGCGTTCCCGGGGTCGCGCACGTGGGCGAGGATCGCCACCAGCTTCGGCCGGGCCTTGAGCACCTCGGCGAACGGGGTGTCGATGAAGCGGCAGAGCGCCACGATGCCCTGCGGGGTCACCGTGTCGCAGATGTCGGCGATCACCTCGTCGGTGGCGGTCAGCACCGGCAGTCCCTCGGCCAGGGCAGCCTCGACGATGTCCGCGTGCCGCTCGGCGGCCTCCAGGCCCACGTACACCTCGACCACGGCGTGCTCGGCCGTCCCCGGCAGCTTGCCGAAGGCGACGGCCTCCCGGACGGCCTGCGGGCCCTCGGCCAGGAAGCGGCGCTCCTTGGTGCGCTGGTTCCGCTTGGCCAGCCGGCGGGCGGCGACGACGCGCGGCGAGCGCAGGGAGGTGAGCAGGGGGGTGTCGGTGCTCGGCATGGTCTCGTTCTCTGGGGGCGCTGACTCTGGAGGTGCTGACGCTGGGGGCGGAACGCAGAACCGGACCCGCAGGAGAGCCTGCGGGTCCGGTCAGAGCTCAACCGATCTCGGAAGATCAGGCGGCGTCCGCGGCAGCCTTCGGGGCGTTCACGTCGGCCGGCAGCGCCTTCTGGGCGACCTCGACCAGGGAGGCGAACGCACCCGGGTCGTTGACGGCCAGGTCGGCCAGCATCTTGCGGTCGATCTCGACGCTGGCGGCCTTCAGGCCCTGCACGAAGCGGTTGTAGGTGATGCCGTTGGCACGGGCCGCAGCGTTGATGCGCTGGATCCACAGCTGACGGAAGTCGCCCTTGCGCTTCTTGCGGTCGTTGAAGTTGTAGACCAGCGAGTGGGTGACCTGCTCCTTGGCCTTGCGGTACAGGCGCGAGCGCTGGCCACGGTAGCCGCTGGCGCGCTCCAGGATGACCCGGCGCTTCTTGTGGGCGTTGACTGCCCGCTTGACGCGTGCCACTTGATTACTCCTTGGGTTGGACCACGGACTACTTCACGTGGTCCGTCATTCGAATGGGTCGGGAAGGATCAGCTGCCCCGCACCGGCTCGCGCCGGGCGGGAGGGCGATCACTTGCCGAGAAGCTTCTTGATCTTCTTGGCGTCAGCGGGGGCCAGCTCGACCGTCCCGGCCAGCTTGCGGGTCAGCGTCGAGGGCTTGTGCTCCAGGAGGTGGCGGCGGCCGGCGCGCTCGCGCAGCACCTTGCCAGAGCCACTGATCTTGAAGCGCTTGCTGGCGCCACTGTGCGTCTTCTGCTTCGGCATTTCGCCGTATCTCCTCGTCGGTCCCGTTCACGCCCGCGCAACCTGTGCCGCGCGGGCGTGAACTGGATGGATCTGCGGTGACCGGGCGGGACGCCCTGTCACCCTAGGGGCCGGTCTCCCGGACTGCCCCGAGCCGGTGTCGGCTCAGGCGCCCTGGGAGGCGGCCGGCTGCTCGACCGGAGCCTCGGCCTCGGTGGCCGGCGCCTCGACCGGGGCGTCCTGCTCCTCGGTCACTGCGTCGTCGGCCACCAGGTCCTCGGCCACCGCGTCGTCGTCCTCGGGGGCGGCGTCGGAGCCGGGGGTCCGGCCCAGCCGCTCGGCCTTGCGGGCGTCCGCGAGGGCGCGGGCCTCGGCCATCGCCTCGGTCTTCTTCTTGTGCGGGCCAAGAACCATGATCATGTTCCGGCCGTCCTGCTTCGGCGAGGACTCGACGAAGCCCAGCTCCTGGACGTCGTCGGCGAGCCGCTGCAGCAGACGGAAGCCCAGCTCGGGGCGGGACTGCTCACGACCACGGAACATGATCGTGATCTTGACCTTGTCGCCCTGCTTGAGGAACCGGACGACGTGACCCTTCTTGGTGTCATAGTCGTGCGGGTCGATCTTCGGCCGGAGCTTCATCTCCTTGATGACCGTGTGCGCCTGGTTCTTGCGCGCCTCACGGGCCTTCATGGCCGACTCGTACTTGAACTTGCCGTAGTCCATGAGCTTGCACACCGGCGGCCGGGCGGTCGCCGCGACCTCGACCAGGTCGAGGTCGTACTCCTGCGCGAGCTCCAGCGCCTTGGCAAGCGGCACGATGCCGACCTGCTCGCCGCTGGGACCGACGAGTCGCACCTCCGGGACGCGAATCCGGTCGTTGATGCGGGGCTCGGTGCTGATGGGGCCTCCTCGGTTGCACCTTCTGCGATGCGGCCGTCGGACGGCGGTCGCACGTAGTGGACTCGACCACTGGGCGGGGCTTCATTCGAGCTGCGCTGCCCGGTACCTCTCGGCACCGCGAGCACCGCGACACGAAAAAAGCCCCGCTCGGTACAAGCGGGGCTCCACACAACCGGGGGCGGCACCCGGTGAGGGGCGCTGCAGCGACTCGGCGCCGTGGCGCCCGTCGCGGACCGGACCCGTCGACCGTGAGGCCGATCAGGTGGGAGACTTTCGCGGTTGCCCTCTCGGGCCTCCTCGCAGTGGAGCCTCCACTTGCTGGCCAGGTGCCCGTGAGGGATCCCGGCCGGTCAGTCTCGAAGCATACAGCGCCGGGGAGTCGAACGCTATTCCGCCCCGGCGCACTGCCTTTTCCCGCGCGTCACACGCCCCTTGTACGCTCCACGTGTACCCACCCGGCACGAAGGAACGAGCCACCCTTGAGCAGCGAGCCCACCCAGAACCCCGGCGCGGACGACGACGCGATCGGCTTCGACGACCTCACCCGCGACATCGCCGAGGTCCCGGCCGTCGAGGTGATCACCACCGTCGCGGTGCACCTGATGAGCGCGGCCGCGGTCAAGTGCGGCCTCGCCGAGGGTGGCGAGAAGGACAAGGACCTGGACGAGGCCCGCAAGCTGATCACCGCGCTCGCCGGGCTGGTCACCGCCGGTGCCCCCGAGATCAGCAACTTCCACGCGGCCCCGCTGCGGGACGGCCTGCGCTCGCTGCAGCTGGCCTTCCGCGAGGCCTCGCTCGTGCCGGACGCGCCGGGCACCGGGCCGGGCGAGAAGTTCACCGGGCCGGTTTACAGCTGAGATCGATCGAATAGCACCCCCGAAATTTCGGGGGTGGATCCGCTTCTCCTGGGGCACCTACCGAATTCGATAGGTGCCCCAGGCGCTTCTACCGCCGGTACAGCGGCTCCCCCGGCAGCTGCGCGCTCGCCGGGAGTACCGCGAGGTCCAGCCCCCGGTCCAGCCGCACCCGCAGCACCGGGTCCCCGGCCACCGCCCGGCCGACCCGCTGCGCGGCCTCCTGCAGCCCCGCCTGGTCCAGCGCCGGGTCGAACACCACCGCGAGCACCCCGTCCGAGTCCTCCGACGGCGCCAGCAGTCCGCTGACCACCTGCGGCTCGGCCGCCAGCAGCGCCCGGACCGCCTCGCGCACCTCCGGGTCCGTCACCGGCGGCAGGTACGGACGGTTCTCCGCCAGCGCCCGCAGCCGGGCGCCGGCCAGCAGGAAGGGCACCGGCCCGGCCGGGTCGATCAGCAGGGTGTCGGCACGCTCGGAGAAGGCGACCATCGCGGCCTGCGGGGCCGCCGTCGGTGCCGGGCGGGCGTCGGCCCGCCAGCGGGTGAGCGTCTCCAGTGACGTGAAGGCCGGCAGCGCGCGGCGCCCGTCCGGGGCCTCCAGCACCGGGACGGCCATGTCGCTGCTCTTGTCGTGCTTGTGTCCGTGCTCGTCCACCTCGACCTCGCCGAGGAGGGCGACGATCGGGACCATCAGCCGGGCCGGGGCCAGTGCCGCCAGCACCTCGGGCTCGGCCGTACGGTCCTGCGACCAGCGGGCGAGGGCCGCGGCCAGTGCCGGGTCCGCCGTGCCGTCGTCGTCGGAGAAGCCGGGATTCGGGATGCTCTTGCCGACGAACGCCGGGTTGGAGAAGTCTTTGCGGTCCACCCGGCCGACCCTATGCCACCGCGGACCACCGCCCGCATTTCCCCGCACGCGCCCCCTACCCGCCGGTAGCGCCCTGTGGCACCCTGCGCGCATGGTCATCCTCGATGCACCCGTCCCCGTCTCCGACCGCCACCGTTACGACCGGGCCACCGCCCACCTGGACGGGCCGGTGGCCGTCGTGGACCTCGCCGCCTTCGACGCCAACGCCGCCGACCTGGTGCGCCGGGCCGGTGGGAAGCCGATCCGGGTGGCCAGCAAGTCGCTGCGCTGCCGGGCGCTGCTGGACCGGGCGCTGGCCGTGGACGGCTTCCTCGGGGTGATGAGCTTCACCCTGGGCGAGTCGCTCTGGCTGGCCCGTACCGGCGTGCGCGACGTCCTGCTCGCCTACCCCTCCACCGACCGGGACGGCTACGCCGAGCTGACCGCCGATCCGGAGCTGGCCGCCGGGATCACCGTCGTCCTGGACGACCCGGCCCAGCTGGACCTGATCGACAAGGCGCGCTCCGGCGACGCCGAGGTGCGGGTCTGCCTGGAGCTGGACACCGCGCTGCACCTGCTCGGCGGGCGGGTCCGGGTGGGCGCCCGGCGCTCGCCGCTGCGCACCCCGGAGGAGCTGGAAGCCTTCGCCGAACTCGTCCGGCGCCGCCCGGGCTTCCGGGTGGTCGGCCTGATGGCGTACGAGGGGCACATCGCCGGGGTGGGAGACCGGGTGCCGGGGCGGCCGGTGCGCTCGCAGCTGATCCGGCTGATGCAGGGCCGGGCCCGGGCCGAGCTGGCCGAGCGGCGCGCGGCGGCGGTCCGGCGACTGCGCCAGGTGGCCGAGCTGGAGTTCGTCAACGGCGGCGGCACCGGCAGCGTGGAGTCCACCGTGGCCGAGCAGGCCGTCACCGAGGTCGCGGCCGGCTCCGGGCTGTACCAGCCGCAGCTGTTCGACAACTACCGCGTGTTCCGGGGCCGTCCGGCCGCCCTGTTCGGCCAGCCAGTGGTGCGCCGCCCCGGGGTCGGGGTGGTGACGGTGCTCGGCGGCGGCTACCCGGCCTCCGGCGCGGCCGGACCGGACCGCTCGCCGGTGCCGTACCTGCCGCCGGGGCTGCGCTACGACCCGATGGAGGGCGCCGGCGAGGTGCAGACCCCGCTGCTCGGCTCGGCCGCGGACGACCTGCTGATCGGCGACCGGGTCTGGTTCCGGCACGCCAAGGCGGGCGAACTGTGCGAGCGCTTCGCGGAGTTGCACCTGATCGAGGGCGACCGGATCGTGCGCACCGTGCCGACCTACCGGGGTGAGGGGAAGGCCTTCCTCTGACGGGCCGCCGGTCGGTGGCCTACCGTGGGGACGACACTGCGGCAGTGATGAGGGAGCGGCATGGAAGCCGAGATCGCGGAGCTTGCGACGAGGGGCGCGACCGCACTGGTCGGCCTGATGGTCACCGAAGCCTGGACGCGGGTCAAGCCGCGCTTCGCCGCCCTGTTCGGGCGGGACCGGGAGGAGGAGGTGACGCAGGAGCTGGACGAGATCCAGGTCGAGATCGCCGAGGACCCGGAGGGCGTCGACGGCCAGGTCCCGCAGTGGCAGCGACGGCTGCGCCTGGCGCTGCGAAACAACCCGGAGGCGGTCGCCGAACTCCAGGCCATCCTCAACGAGTTCAGCCCCAGACTGCCCCAGCAGGAGACCGGCTCGACGTACATCCACAACGAGATCAAGGACGGGACGTACAACGAGTCCGTGATCCAGTCGGGCTTCATCCAGAACATGCAGCGCTGACCTTTTCCGAGCCTTAAGCGGGCCCGATGGAACACCTAACCCAGGTGCCCCATCGGGCCTTTGCGCTGCTCCGATGCCTACAGTCCGTCAATAAGCGTGCCACGCAAGGCTATTGCCATCTGGTCCAGACCAATCCTACGCTCTGGCCGGGGCCCGCGATCCGGGCCGGGCGGCCCCGAACGGGCAGGCGTGTCCGCTCTCCCCCACACCCGCCCGGAACGACGGTCAAGGAGTCCCCACCCCATGTCCATCAAGCGAAGTGCCCTGTCCGTCGGCGTGGTCGGCGCCGCGGTGCTCGCGGTGGCCGCGACCACCGCCGGTACCGCCAGCGCCCACGGCACGATGACCAACCCCGTCAGCCGAATCGCCGCCTGCTACGCCGAGGGCCCGGAGCACCCGGTGTCGCAGGTCTGCAAGGACCTCGTCGCGGCGAGCGGCACCCAGCCGCTGTACGACTGGAACGAGGTCAACATCGCCAACGCCGCCGGGAACCACCAGGCGCTGATCCCGGACGGCAGGCTCTGCTCGGCCAACCGCGACAAGTACGCGGCGCTGGACTGGCCGCGCACCGACTGGCCGACCACCCCGGTCAGCGCGGGCAACTTCACCTTCCAGTTCCGCACCACCGCGCCGCACGTCGGCACCCAGACCATCTACATCACCAAGCCGGGCTACGACCCGACCAAGCCGCTGAAGTGGTCGGACCTCGACCCGACCCCGGTGGCCCAGGTGCAGGTCGACCGCACCGCCGTCAACGGGTACTACACCTACTCGGGCACCCTGCCGCAGCGCACCGGCCGCCAGCTGCTGTACATGATCTGGCAGCGCAGCGACAGCCCCGAGGCGTTCTACAGCTGCTCCGACGTCGACTTCGGCACGCCCACCGCCGCGGGCACCCCGGCCGTCTCCTCGCTCGCCGCCCCGGCCGCGCCCAGCGACGCGCAGATCGCCGCCGATGCCCCCAGGTCCACGGTCGCCCACCACGGCCACGGCGGGGACCCGAACGCCCCCGCCGGCCAGCCGATCCCGACCACCTCCGCGGCCGTGGCCGGTACCTCGGCCACCGGTCCGCTGCTGCTGGCCGGTGCCGCCGCGCTCGGCGTCGGCTGGGCGGGCATGGTGCTCCGGCGCCGTCGCGTCGAGGCTGTTCGACGCGACTCCTGACGCCGGACGCGGGGCCGGGCCGGCCCACCCCCGTCCGGTCCGGTTCCGCGGCTCCGTCGAGGAGCCGGGGTGAACGGCGGCGGCCCACCCGGGAGGGATTCCTCCCGGGTGGGCCGCCGCAGTGTGAGGAGCGGGGGGCTCAGGTGGTCTCGGTGCCTGAGCCGTCGGGGCTGCCCGAGCCGTCGGTGCCACCAGAGCCACCAGAACTGCCCGAGCCGCCGGAGCCGCCGGAGCCGCCGCCCGGCATCCCCGGCACTCCCGGGAGGCCGGGGAAGGACGGGAGCTTGCCCTTGAAATCGGCGATGCCCTTGACGATGGTGTCCATCACGGCGACGTCCGGCGCCTTGTCGGCGATGTCGAAGCCGAAGTGCACCGCGACCAGCACCTTGCCGTCGGTGGACGGGAAGACCACGGTCTGCACGTAGCCGCTGTTGCCCTTGGCCGCGTCCACCTTCCAGCGGACCAGGTAGCCGTCCTGTCCGTTGACCTTCACGGCCTCGGACTTGAGCTCCTGGTGCCCGGTGGTGTCCCCGTACGACTCCTTGGCGGCCTTCTCAACGTCCGCCTTGGCCGCCGCCCGGACGTCGGTGCCGCCGCCGTCGATCCGGCCGGTGGTCACCCCGCCGAGGGTGCACTGGCTGTTGCCGTCCGCGCAGGTGTACGAGCCGGTGGTGATCTCGGCGTAGCCGTCCGGGGTCTGGTCGGCCTGCCAGCCGGAGGGGACCGGCAGGGTGAGCTTGTTCACCAGGTCGACCGCCTTCCCGGCGCCCGGCTTGGACTTCCCGCTGCCGCCGCCGTTTCCACCGCCACCGCTGCCACCGCTGCCGCCACCGAAGCCCGGGACTCCGCCGAACGGCCCCGCGTTGCCGTTCGGCGCCGGCAGCTGCCGGGCGCTGCGCTGGGTGCGGTCCTTGTCGTGGCCGTCCATCGCGAGATAGGTGATCCCCGAGCCGGCGCCCAGCCCGAGCAGGGCCGCGACGGCGGTCGCCACCACCAGCTTGGAGGGCTTGCGCCAGGCCTTGCGCGGCGGCTTGGCGGGCTCACCGTAGGAGCCGTAGGCGGCGCCGAAGGGCGGCGGCTCCGGGTAGCGGACCGTCTGGCCGCTGTCCAGGACCTCGCCCTCCAGCACCGTGGGCTGCTCCGCCGCTCCCGGCCCCGGAGCCGCGGCGGCCGGACGCTCCGGCTGCGGGGCGTCCGAGGGTGCGGGCCGGGTGTCGGCCGTCCAGCCCTGCCCGTCCCACCAGCGCTGCGGCCTCGGGTGGCTGGTGATGTCCTTCGGATCCGGGTACCACCCGGCTGGAATCTGCTCGCTCACACCACAGAATCTAAAGGCAGCCGGATAAACGCGAAATCAGCACAGCCGCCAATTGCCGCAGTTTTCGATGAAATTACAGTGAGAAGCCGCCGACGGCCCACCGATGGCCTAGCGCGGGGTGACGTACGCCCCGGAGATGCCGCCGTCCACCAGGAACTCGCTCGCGGTGATGAACGAGGAGTCGTCGCTGGCCAGGAAGGCCACCGCGGCGGCGATCTCCTCGGCCCGGGCGAAGCGGCCGAGCGGGATGTGCACCAGCCGGCGGGCCGCGCGCTCCGGGTCCTCGGCGAACAGCTCGCGCAGCAGCGGGGTGTCCACCGGCCCGGGCGACAGCGCGTTCACCCGGATGCCCTCCCGGGCGAACTGCACGCCCAGCTCGCGGGACATCGCCAGCACCCCGCCCTTGGAGGCGGTGTACGAGATCTGCGAGGTGGCCGCGCCCATCCGGGCCACGAAGCTGGCGGTGTTGATGACCGAGCCCCGCCCGTGCCGGCGCATGTACGGCAGCGCGGCCTTGCAGCACAGGTAGACCGAGGTCAGGTTGACCTCCTGGACCCTGCGCCAGGCGTCCAGGCCGGTGGTCAGGATGGAGTCGTCCTCGGGCGGCGAGATGCCCGCGTTGTTGAAGGCGACGTCCACGCTGCCGTAGGTCTCGTACGCCTCGTCGAACAGCGCCTCGACCATGTACGGGTCGGTGACGTCGGTGTGCACGAACAGCCCGCCGACCTCCTTGGCGGCCGCCCGGCCGGTCTCCTCGTCCAGGTCCGCGCAGACCACCTTGGCGCCCTCGGAGGCGAGCCGACGCGCGGCGGCCAGACCGATCCCGCTGCCCGCCCCGGTGACCACGGCGGTGCGGCCGACCAGGCGGCGGCAGACGATGTCGTTGTCGCGCATCGGGCTCCTACTCCTCGCTGTGAATGAAGACGTTCTTGGTCTCGGTGAAGTGGCGCAGCGCGTCCGGCCTCAGCTCGCGGCCCACCCCGGACTCGCCGAAGCCGCCGAAGGGCCTCCAGTTCGGGGATGTGCGCCTCGACCCGGTCGGCGAACCGGCGCAGCAGCCTGGCGCGTTCGCCGGGCGCCGGCGCCGCCCAGCCCGCCTGGGCCTTCACCGCCCGCTGGACGGCCGCGTCCAGCTGCTCGGCGGTGGTGTCCGGGACGGTGGCGAGCACCTCACCGGTTGGCGGGGTTGCGGACGGTGCTGCTGGTCGGCCCGGTGCCGCCGGTCGGCTCGGTCACGACTCACATCCGTTCGAAGGATCGGTAGCGCTCCCAGTCGGTGACGGCCCCGTCGTAGGCGGCCTGCTCGACCCGGGCCATGTTCAGGTAGTGCTCGACCACGTCGTCGCCGAAGGCCGACCGGGCCAGCTCGCTCTCCGCCCACAACTCGGCCGCCTCACGCAGCGATCCGGGCACCCGGGCGTACTCCTCCACCGCATAGGCGTTGCCCAGGCAGGGCGCGGGCAGGTCGAGCTTGTGCTGCAGGCCGTACAGACCGGCGGCGATCATGCCGGCCACCGCGAGGTACGGGTTGACGTCGCCGCCGGGCACCCGGTTCTCCATCCGCAGCCCCGGGCCGTGGCCGACCACCCGGTAGGCGCAGGTGCGGTTGTCCCGGCCCCAGGCGACGGCGGTCGGGGCGAAGGAGCCGGGGCGGTAGCGCTTGTAGGAGTTGATGTTCGGCGCGTACAGCAGGCTGAACTCGCGCAGTGCGAGGAGCTGTCCGGCCAGGAAGTGCCGCATGGTGTCGGTCATCCGGCCGTCGCGGTCGGCGAAGGCGGGGGCGCCCACCGCGTCGCGCAGCGACAGGTGGATGTGGCAGCTGTTGCCCTCGCGCTCGTCGTACTTGGCCATGAAGGTGAGCGCGCAGCCCTGTTGGGCGGCGATCTCCTTGGCGCCGGTCTTGTAGACGCTGTGCTGGTCGCAGGTGGCGAGGGCGTCGGTGTAGCGGAAGGCGATCTCGTGCTGGCCGAGGTTGCACTCGCCCTTCGCGGACTCGACGGTCAGCCCGGCGCCCGCCATCTCGTTGCGGATCCGGGACAGCAGCGGCTCGATCCGGGCGGTGCCCAGCATCGAGTAGTCCACGTTGTACAGGTTCGCCGGGGTCAGGCCGCGGTAGCCGCCGAGCCAGGCCTGCTCGTAGGTGTCGCGGAACACCAGGAACTCCAGCTCGGTGCCGATGTCGGCGGCCAGGCCGTACTCGGCGAGCCGGGCGATCTGGCGGCGCAGCAGCTGGCGCGGGGCGGCGTCCACCGGGTGGCCGCCGTGCCGGGCCAGGTCGGCGGTGACCTGGGCGGTGCCGGGCTGCCACGGGGTCAGCCGCAGGGTGCCGAGGTCGGGGCGCATCGCGAAGTCGCCGTAGCCGGTGGCCCAGGAGGAGAAGGCGTAGCCGTCCACGGTGTTCAGGTCCACGTCCACGGCCAGCAGGTAGTCGCAGGCCTCGGCGCCCTTCTCGGCTACCTCGTCGAGGAAGAACCGGGCGGCGAAGCGCTTGCCCTGCAGCCGGCCCTGCATGTCGGTGAACGAGAGCGCCACGGTGTGCACCTCGCCGGCGTCCACCAGGGTGCGCAGCTCGTCCAGGGTCAGCGGCGGCCGGGGCGGCGAGCCCGCGGCGGCGTTCTCGGGCATGGCGGAACCCTCCCCATCGATCACTCTTTGAATTCAAGCGGTCACAGCGAACCGTACGGCCTGCGGCTCGCGGGGCGGAAGAGGGCGGATGGGTGTGGCGCGCCGATATGCGTGCTTGGCGAGGGATCAGCCGGTGCGGGAGGAGAATGCGCGCCATGGATCGCAGGCCTTTGATCGGCGTCAGCACCTACCTGGTGGACGCGAGTTGGAGCGACTGGCGGGGCCGCCGGGTCGCCCTGGTGCCCGAGCGGTACACCGCGTACGTCCGGAACTCCGGCGGGACCGCCGTCCTCCTGCCGCCCGACGCCCCCGAACGCGCCCCCGAGGTGCTCGCCCGGCTGGACGGCCTGGTCATCGCCGGCGGGCCGGACATCGACCCGGCGTACTACGGCGAGCCGGCGCACCCGCTGACGGAGGTCGACTCGCCGGAGCGGGACGCCTGGGAGGTCGCGCTGCTGCGGGGCGCCCTGGCGGCCGGGATGCCGGTGCTCGGGATCTGCCGGGGGATGCAGGTGCTGAACGTGGTCTGCGGCGGGACGTTGGTGCAGCACCTGCCGGACGTACTCGACGTGGACATCCACGCGGGCACACCGGGGCACTACGGCGCACACCTGGTGCGCCCGGTGCCGGGGACGCTGCTCGGCGGGCTGCTGCCGGAGAGCGAGCTCTCGGTCCCGACCTTCCACCACCAGGCGGTGGACCGGCTGGGGACGGGCCTGCGGGTGAGCGCACTCGCGCCGGACGGGACGGTGGAGGCGGTGGAGGGACCGGGGTTCACGGTCGGGGTGCAGTGGCATCCGGAGCAGGGGGACGACCTGCGGGTGATGGCGGCCCTGGTACGGGCCGCCACCGCGGCGGCGTTCGACCCGGCGGCGCTCGACGCGGTGGCACTGGGCTGAGCTCGGGCGGGGCCTGCAACTGGCTCTGGGGACGGGGGGATTCGGGACGCGGCCTGTTGCCCCGCGCCCCTGCCGGGGCGCGGGGAACTTCACGTTCAGGCCTGAAGGGTCGAGACCGGGGACGGGAGGTGCTCGCGGGGGCGTGGTCCTGGGATGCCGTCCCACTTGGCGGCGGTGCAGGCGAGGGTCTCGTCCAGCCAGAGGGCGTAGAAGTCGTTGCCGGGAACCACTCGCGGGACGTCGCGAGATGGCGGTTCATCAACTCTTCGGCGGTCGGTTCGAGTTCGGAGAGCCAGCGGGGGGAGTCCGCGGTAGCGATCTTCACGGGCCGTGATCGCCACGGCCCGGCACATGGCCGCGCAAGCTCGCCCCACCCGTTCAAGTGACCGCAGATCGCAGCCCTGACCTGGGCACATACCGCCGGCAACCCGCCCACGGGCCGGGCCGACGCGAGGCATGTGAGCGGCAATCGAGTGCCGACTGAACGGCAACGACAACGGTCACCAGTACAGCCTTTGGATCTTTGTCGATTCTGCGGTTCACTTCGAGTGCGGGGCGATCGCACCGCGTCACCTCCACCCGTGCGTCCAGAGAGGACTTCGATGGCCGGGCACGAGCATTCCCACAATGATCATGCGCATGACCACCAGAACTCGCACGGACACGGCGGGCACGGGCACGGCGGCCACGGACACGGCGGCCATTCGCACGGCGTCTCAGCCGACGCCGACCGCCGCTGGCTGGTCAGCGCCCTCGCCCTGATCGTCGTCTTCATGGCCGGCGAGGTCGTGGTCGGCTTCGCCGCCCAGTCGCTGGCCCTGATCTCCGACGCGGCGCACATGCTCACCGACGCCGCCTCGATCGTGCTGGCCCTGGTCGCCATGCGACTCGCCGCTCGCCCGGCCCGCGGCGGCTACACCTACGGGCTCAAGCGCGCCGAGATCCTCTCCGCGCAGGCCAACGGCGTCACGCTGCTGGTGCTGTCGGCCTGGCTGGGTTACGAGGCGATCACCCGGCTGATCGAGCCGCCCGAGGTCACCGGCTCGCTGGTGCTGATCACCGCGCTGATCGGGATCGTGGTCAACCTGGCCGCCGCCTGGTGCATGTCGAAGGCCAACCGCAGCTCGCTGAACGTCGAGGGCGCCTTCCAACACGTCCTCACCGACCTGTACGCCTTCATCGCCACCGCCGTCGCCGGTGCGATCATGCTGACCACCGGCTTCGCCCGGGCCGACGCGATCGCCTCGCTGATCGTGGTCGCGCTGATGCTCAAGGCCGGCATCGGGCTGGTCCGCGACTCCGGACGGATCTTCCTGGAGGCCGCCCCCGCCGGGATCGACCCGGACACGGTGGCCGACCGACTGGTCGCCGAGCCGCTGGTCGAGGAGATCCACGACCTGCACATCTGGGAGATCACCTCCAACCAGCCGGCCCTGTCCGCCCACATCCTGGTCACCCCCGGCGGCGACTGCCACGCCGTCCGGCGCTCGCTGCAGCGCCGGCTGGCCGAGGAGTACGGCATCACCCACAGCACCCTCCAGGTCGACCACGTCGGCGAGGACGATGCGGGCGCGCTGCTCCAGATCGCCGCCCCGGGCGATTCGGCCGCCGAACACTGCGCCGACGCGCACGGCCCGGTGCACCGCGCCGGCCCGCACGAGCACTGAGACCGCTCTTCGTCGTCGCGGTGCGGCATGATCTGACACGTGACCGCACCGCGACTGATGCTGCTCGACTCCGCCAGCCTGTACTTCCGGGCCTACTTCGGCGTACCGGACACCCTGCGCTCCCCGCAGGGTGAGCCGGTCAACGCCGTCCGCGGCCTGCTGGACTTCATCGCCCGGCTGGTCCACGATCACCGCCCCGACGAACTCGTCGCCTGCATGGACGCCGACTGGCGCCCCCAGTGGCGGGTGGACCTCGTTCCCTCCTACAAGACCCACCGGGTCGCCGAAGCCGCCGAGGACGGCGAGGAGGAGGTGCCCGACACGCTGGCCCCGCAGGTCCCGGTGATCGAGCAGGTGCTCGATGCCCTCGGCATCGCCCGGGTCGGCTCCCCCGGCTACGAGGCCGACGACGTGATCGGCACCCTCACCGCCCGCGCCAAGGGCCCGGTGCAGATCGTCACCGGCGACCGCGACCTGTTCCAGCTGGTCGACGACGCCCGGCGGATCACCGTCCTCTACCCGGTCAAGGGCATGGGCAACCTGCAGGTCACCGACGACGCGCTGCTGCTGGAGAAGTACGGCGTGCGCGGCGCCCAGTACGCCGACATGGCCGCCCTGCGCGGCGACCCGTCCGACGGCCTGCCCGGCGTCAAGGGCATCGGCGAGAAGACCGCCGCCCAGCTGATCAACGAGTACGGCGACCTCGCGGCCATCCGCGCCGCGGCGCTGGACGTGGGTTCCAAGCTCACCCCGGCCCGCCGCCGCAACATCGTCGAGGGCGCACCCTACCTCGACGTCGCCCCCACCGTCGTCCGGGTGGCCCAGGACGCCCCGCTGCCCGACTTCGACCCGGCCCTCCCCCAGGAGCCGCTCGACCCGATGACCCTCGAACACCTCTCCACCCGCTGGGGCCTCGGCACCTCCCTCGACCGCGTCCTGGAGGCCCTGACCGCCCGCTGAGCCCACCCCACAGGGGCCCGTCGCACCGCGCGGCGGGCCCCTGGCGTTCCCGGAGCCCGTTTTGCTTTGCCATCCCGTGAACTCTTGGCCCCTATCTACTTTGCACTACAAAGTTGGTCGCGGCCGGGAGGGCCGAGTCGACTTCCTGCGCAGCGCCGTCGCCGCTTCGGCAGGAGCCGACGCGGCGACGGAAGCACCGGCGGGGGTGGGGGCCAACGCAAGGAGGCCGCCAGAGCCGTGGGCTCTGGCGGCCTCCGCCGAGAGGTGCGGATCAACCCACCGAGGAGTAGGCGATGATGCCGCGGCGCAGGCCGTCGACGGCCTTGCGGGCGGTCTTGCGGAGTTCGGCGTCCTCGCCGGCCGCGTCCTGGATCTGGCCGAGGACGTCGATCAGCTGCTTGGTCCAGCGGACGAAGTCGCCGGCCGGCATGTCTGCGTCGCGCAGGACCTGGTCGAGGCTGTGGCCGAGCGCCCAGCGGTAGGCGGCCCAGGCGAAGCCGAGGTCGGGCTCGCGCTGGCCGACGCCCTCGGCGGTGTTGATCCGGTGCTGCTCCTCCAGGGCGTCCAGGTGGCCCCAGATCCGGACCATCTTGCCGAGCGCCTCCTTGGCCGCGCCCTCCGGCACCCGGGGGGCGCCGGCGTCGTCGGACTGGCGCGCCTCGTACACCAACGCCGAGGCGCAGGCGGCGAGTTCGGCGGCAGCCAGGCCGCTCCAGACGCCCTCGCGGATGCACTCGGAGGCGAGCAGGTCGAGTTCGCCGTAGAGCCGGCCGAGCCGCTTGCCGTCGTCGGTGACGGTGTCGCCCCGCAGGTAGCCGAGGTCGGTGAGCAGCCCGCAGACCCGGTCGAAGGTGCGGGCGATGGTGTGGGTGCGGGAGCGCATCCGGCGTTCCAGCAGTTCGGTGTCGCGGTGCAGCCGGTGGTAGCGCTCGGCCCAGCGGGCGTGGTCCTCGCGGTCGGAGCAGCCGTGGCAGGGATGCTGGCGCAGTTCGGTGCGCAGCCGGGTGATCTCCGGGTCGTCGGCGGCGGCCGCGCGGCCGCGCCGGAACCGCTCGGGCTCCAGGTGGCCGGCCTTGGTGCGCAGCGCGGAGGCGAGGTCGCGCCGGGACTGCGGGCTGCGCGGGTTGAAGGACTTGGGGATGCGCAGGCGTTCTATCGCGGCGACCGGGTGCGGGAAGTCGATCATCGCGAGCCGCTTGACCTGCCGTTCGGCGGTGAGCACCACCGGGCGCGGGCCGTCCTGGAAGTCGGGGTGGCGCGTGCCGCCCCGGCCGGAGCGGCTGACCGGCGGCAGACCCGGGTCGAGGACCAGCGCGAGGCCGGCGAACTTGCCGGTGGGCACGTGGATGACGTCGCCCGGCTTGAGCTGCTCGATGGACTCGATGGCGGCCGCGCGGCGCTGGCTGGTGCCCTCGCGGGCCAGCTCGTTCTCGCGGTCCTTGAGTCGGCGGCGCAGCTCCATGTACTCGTCGAAGTCGCCGAGGTGGCAGGTCATCGACTCGCGGTAGCCCTCCAGGCCCTCCTCGTTGCGCTGCACCTGGCGGGCGATGCCGACCACCGAGCGGTCGGCCTGGAACTGGGCGAAGGA
This sequence comes from Kitasatospora sp. NPDC101155, assembly GCF_044768305.1. Taxonomy (NCBI): domain Bacteria; kingdom Bacillati; phylum Actinomycetota; class Actinomycetes; order Kitasatosporales; family Streptomycetaceae; genus Kitasatospora; species Kitasatospora sp. NPDC101155. Next base: position 158,959 of record NZ_JBIWPN010000012.1, read on the forward strand.
GGTCTCCAGCAGTTCGCGGGAGCGGTGCCGGCCGAACTGGGAGACCAGGTTGACGGCCATGTTGTAGCTCGGCCGGAACGAGGACTTGAGCGGGTAGGTGCGGGTGCCCGCCAGACCGGCCAGCGCCTCGGGGTCGAGGCCGCGCTGCCAGAGCACCACGGCGTGGCCCTCGACGTCGATGCCGCGCCGCCCGGCCCGGCCGGTGAGCTGGGTGTACTCGCCGGGGGTGACGTCGGCGTGGGTCTCGCCGTTCCACTTGACCAGCTTCTCCATGACCACCGAGCGGGCGGGCATGTTGATGCCGAGCGCCAGGGTCTCGGTCGCGAAGACGGCCTTGACCAGGCCCTTCACGAAGAGCTCCTCGACGACCTCCTTGAACCGGGGCAGCATCCCGGCGTGGTGGGCGGCGATGCCGCGCTCCAGCCCGTCCAGCCACTCGAAGTAGCCGAGGACGTGCAGGTCCTCGTCGGGGATGTCGGCGCAGCGCTCCTCGACGACGGCGCGGACCTGGGCGCGCTCGGAGTCCTTGTTGAGCCGCAGCCCGGAGCTGAGGCACTGCTGGACGGCGGCCTCGCAGCCGGCCCGGCTGAAGATGAAGGTGATCGCGGGCAGCAGGCCCTCGGCGTCGAGCCGGTCGATGACGTCGACCCGGCCCGGGGTCCAGACCCGGCCGGGACGGCCGTTGGGCATCGAGCGGCCCCGGCCGCGGCCGAAGCGGTCGCGGGGGTTGCGGTCCAGTTCGGAGCGGGCGAGCCGGACCAGCTCGGGGTTGACGGCCTTGCCGGGGTTCTTCAGGTTGTTCTTGGGGCGGCCGTCCCGGTCCGGGTTGGCGAACAGGTCGTACATCCGGTTGCCGGCCATCACGTGCTGCCACAGCGGCACCGGGCGGGTCTCGGAGACGATCACCTTGGTGCCGCCGCGGACGGTGTCCAGCCAGTCGCCGAACTCCTCCGCGTTGGAGACGGTCGCGGAGAGCGAGACGAGGGTGACCGACTCGGGGAGGTGGATGATGACCTCCTCCCAGACGGCGCCGCGGAAGCGGTCGGCGAGGTAGTGCACCTCGTCCATGACGACGTAGCCGAGGCCGTCGAGGGTGCTGGAGCCCGCGTAGAGCATGTTGCGCAGCACCTCGGTGGTCATGACCACCACGGGGGCGTCGCCGTTGACGCTGTTGTCGCCGGTGAGCAGGCCGACCTTGGCGGCGCCGTAGCGCTTGACCAGGTCGCCGTACTTCTGGTTGGACAGCGCCTTGATCGGCGTGGTGTAGAAGCACTTTCGGCCCGACTGGAGGGCCAGGTGCACGGCGAACTCGCCGACGATGGTCTTCCCGGAGCCGGTGGGAGCGGCGACCAGGACGCCCGACCCGGCCTCCAGCGTCTCGCAGGCCTCCAGCTGGAAGTCGTCCAGCGGGAAGTCGTACAGCTGCTGGAAGCCGTACAGGGCGGTGGCCTGCTCCTTGGCCCGGCGACGGCTGGCCGCGTACGCCTCGGCGGGGCTGAGCTCCTGGACTTCCTGGGGCTCTGGGTCGGGGGTGTTCATCGCCGTCCGGGTGTGGTTGGTGTGATCTCGCATCTCAGCGAGAGGTTACCCGGGAGGAGTGACATCGATAGCACCGTTTTCCGCGCCAGGAGATCACTCCTCTCTCAGATCCATAGTTGCAAATGTCTTCAAGTGATCGGGATGTAGCCAGGTTCGAACGTCTCCGGTCATTCCCGGTGGAGTCCGGCGTTTGCTCCCTACCTTCGTCGTCACAGCCACCAACTCACGGGAGGACAGCCACGATGGCGAACCTGGAGACGTCCCTCAAAGAGGCCATGGGGATCGACGGCGCGATCGGCGTCGCCCTGGTCGACTACGGCAGCGGCATGGCCCTCGGCAGCCTCGGCGACGGCGGCGAGCTGGACCTCAACGTCGCCGCGGCCGGGAACACCGACGTGGTCCGCGCCAAGATGCGGGCGATGGAGATGCTCAACCTCCACGACAACGAGATCGAGGACATCCTGATCACGCTGACCCACCAGTACCACATGGTCCGGCCGATCACGACGCCCAGCGGCCGCGGCCTGTTCCTCTTCCTGGCGCTCAACCGCAACCGCTCCAACCTCGCGATGGCCCGCCACCAGCTCAAGCGGATCGAACTCTCGCTGGAGATCTGAGCCCACCGACACCAGGGAAGGGGGGCCTCGTGACGGTAGCGCTGTACCAGGCCAAGGCCGAGTTCTTCCGGATGCTCGGCCATCCCGTCCGGATCCGGGTGCTGGAGCTGCTCCAGGACGGACCGACGCCCGTCCGTGGCCTGCTCGCCGAGCTGGAGGTCGAGCCCTCCAGCCTGTCGCAGCAACTCGCGGTGCTGCGCCGGTCGGGCATCGTCACCGCCACCCGGGAGGGCAGCACGGTGGTCTACGCGCTGGCCGGCGGCGACGTCGCCGACCTGCTGCGAGCAGCCCGGCGGATCCTCACCGGGCTGCTCGCCGACCGGAACATGCTGCTCGCCGAGCTGCGGGCGGCCGGCGACCAGCCGTTCCCCGAGGCGGTCGGCGGTTCCGCGCAGCGACCGGCCACTCCTCGAAGTGTCCCTTGAGCTACTCCTTGAGCAGCTCCGCCAGCGCGTCCGCGAGCCGCTCGTACTCCGCCGCCCGGTTGTACAACTGGGCGCTGACCCGCAGCACCCCGCCGTCGGGCCCCGGCCGGACGGCGACCCGGATGCCGTGCCGCCGCCACAACTCGGCCAGCAGCGCCCGGACCTCCGTCTCGGTGCCGAACCGGCCGTCCGGCAGCCGCACGGCGCGCATCCACACCTCGGGCGACGCGGGCAGCGGCCGCAGGCCCGCCCGCTCGACCAGCACCCGCCGGCCGTAGGAGGCGAGGGCCGCGTTGTGCGCGGCCACCGCCTCCCAGCCGAGCCCGCGCAGCAGCTCGAAGCCGGCCGGGGCGGCCAGCCAGGGCGTGTAGTCGCACGTGCCGCGCCACTCGACGTTGGCCGGGAAGCCCCGGTGGTGCTCCCAGGACAGCGCCAGCGGGCGGACCCGGGCCGTCCACTCCGGGCGGACGGCGAGCACGCCGGTGGCGCGCGGGGCGAACGCCCACTTGTGCAGGTTGCCGAACCAGAAGTCGGCGTTCGGGTCGACCGGGGCGGGCAGCATGCCGGGGGCGTGGGCGCCGTCCACCACGGTGGTCACCCCGCGCTCGCGCAGCTCGGCGAGGAGCTTCGGGGCGGCCACCGTACGGGCGGTGAGCGAGGTGATCCGGTCCAGGACGGCCACCGTGGTGCGGCCGTCCACGGCGGCGAGCACCGCCTCCCGTACGGCCTCCTCGTCCGGGGCGTCCAGCGGGACCTCGGCCACCACCAGCTCGGCGCCGGTCTCGGCGGCCTTGCGGGCGACGGCCTGGTTGACCGCGCCGTAGCCGTGGTCGGTGACCAGGATCCGGTCGCCGGGGGCGAACGGGATGCTGTCCAGGGCGATCGCGACCGCCTCGGTGACGTTGGTGACCAGCGCCAGCCGCGCCGGGTCGGTGGCCAGCTCGGCGGCGATCCGCACCCGGGCCCCGGCGATCCGGTCCGGCAGGTCGGCGAAGAAGCCGTCCGGATCGAGCTCGTGCTCGGCCCGCAGCCGCTCCTGCACCCGCTGCACCGGGACGGGCACGGCGCCGTACGAGCCGTGGTTCAGGTGCGCGTCCCCCGGCGAGACGCTGAACAGGCCCTCAGTGACGAGCAGCGGGGCCGGGGGCTCGGCGGTGCTCAGGTCGTCGATCACGGTGGTCCTCCCCTGGCGTGATGTGTGACATTTCACATGACAGACTACTGGTCGGGTGACCATCGCACGACCACCATCGGGCCGTGACCATCACCGACGCCTTCCTCTCCCTCAGCGCCCGTACCGGTCGGTTCACCTACGGCGCCCCACGCGCGTACACCCTCGCCGAGGACGGTACCCGGCTGCTGCTGCTCCGCTCGACCGGTTCCGAGGATCCGCTCGACCGCCTCCAACTGCTCGACCTCACCACCGGCGAGGAGCGCCTGGTCGCCGACCCGGCCGTGCTCGCCCCGGGCCGTAGCGGTCGGCGCGACGAACTGCCCGCCGTCGAGCGGCGGTTGCGCGAGCGCACCCGGCTGGTCGCCGCCGGGATCGGCGGCTACGCGGCCACCGCCGACCTCGCCACCGCCGCCCTCACCCTGGACGGCCGACTGTTCCGCATCGACACCGCCACCGGCGCCGCCGTCGAACTCCCCACCGCCGGGCCCGCGTTCGACCCCCGCCCGCACCCCGAAGGCCGGCGGGTCGCCTACGTCGCCGACGACGCCCTGTACGTCACACCGGAGTCGAAGCCGATCTCCCCCGCCGACGGCGCCCGCTGGGGCGTCGCCGAATTCGCCGCCGCCGAGGAGCTCGGCCGCTCCCGGGGCCACTGGTGGCGCCCGGACGGCGGCGCACTGCTGGCCGCCCGGGTGGACGAATCCGCCCTCCCCCGCCGGCACTTCGCCGACCCCGCCCACCCGGGCGAGCCCGCCGAGGACTTCGCCTACCCGCAGGCCGGCGGGCCCAACGCCGACGTCCAGCTCTGGGTGCTCGGCCTGGACGGCAGCCGGGTCCGAATCCACTGGGACGCCGCCGCGTTCCCGTACCTCTGCGAGGCATCCTGGGCCTCGGACGGCGAGGTGCTGCTCACCGTCGCCGACCGCCTGCAGCAGCGGGTGCTGCTGCTCAGCGCCGACCCGGCCACCGGCGCGACATCCGAACTCTCCCGCACCACCGACGAGTTCTGGGTGGACGACCTGCCCGGCACCCCCGCCCGGCTGCCCGACGGCCGGCTGCTCACCGCCCACGACAGCCCGCAGGCCCGCGGCCTCGCCGTGGACGGCAAGCCGCTGGACAGCGCCGGACTGCAGATCCGCCGGGTGGTCGGGCAGTACGACGGCCGGCTGCTCTGCGAGACCGGCCAGGGCGACCCGGCCGACCAGCACCTCCACCTGGTCGACCCGGACGGCGGCCCGCCCGAACTCCTCAGCGCCGGACCGGGCGTGCACTCCGCGCTCGCCGCCGCCGACACCCTGCTGCTCACCACCGCCACCGCCGACGGCGTCCGGCGGGTGGTCCGGCGCGCGGGCCGCGAGCTGACACTCACCGACCGGAGCGCCGCCCTGCCGTACACCGTCCTCCCCCGGCTCGCCCGGGTCACCGAACGCGCCCTGCCCACCGCCGTGGTGTACCCGCGCGGGCACGTCCCCGGCCGTCGGCTGCCCGTCCTGCTGGACGTCTACGGCGGGCCCGGCTTCCAGGCCGTGGCCGCCGAGCCGCGCCGCTGGCAGCTCCGCCAGTGGTGGGCCGACCAGGGCTTCGCCGTGGTCACCACCGACAACCGGGGCACCCCCTTCGTCTCCCCCGACTTCACCCGGGCGATCTTCCGGCGCTTCTCCCAGGTCGCCCTGGACGACCAGGTCGACGCCCTGCACGCACTCGCCGCACACCACCCCGACCTCGACCTCGGCCGGGTCGGCGTGCGCGGCTGGTCGTACGGCGGCTACCTCGCCGCGCTCGCCGTACTGCGCCGCCCGGACGTCTTCCACGCCGCCTGCGCGGGCGCTCCGCCCACCGACTTCCGGCTGTACGACACCGCGTACACCGAGCGCTACCTCGGCCTGCCCCAGGACAACCCCGAGGGCTACGCCGACGACTGCCTGCTCACCGACGCCCCCGGCCTGACCAGGCCGCTCCTGCTGATCCACGGGCTGGCCGACGACAACGTCCACCCCGCGCACACCCTGCTGCTCTCCCAGGCGCTCACCCGCGCCGGGCGCCCACACAGCGTGCTGCCGCTGCCGGGCGTCACCCACATGACCCCGGGCGGAACGAACGAGCAGCTCGCCATGGCCGAACTCGCCTTCCTGCGTGCGTCTTTGGGTTGATCCATTGAGTCCGGCCGGTCGGACTGGGACACTCCGCACGACCGCCGCCCGGCTCGGGCGGCTCGGGCGGCTCGGGCGGCTCGGGGAGACGGGGAGAACGCGGATGAGATTCGAGAGGCCGGGCCCGGTCGGCCGGCGGCAGTGGACCCCGCTGACGGCCACCAACGCAGGACTCGCCTTCGGGCTGGAGCTCGCCATGCTGGCGGCGCTCTGCTACTGGGGGTTCAAGACCGGCCCCAACCTGGCCACCCGGCTGCTGCTGGGCATCGGCGCCCCGGCGCTGGCAGCCACCGTCTGGGGCCTGTTCCTGGCCGCGGGCGGGCCGAAGTTCCGCCCGCCGCTCGGCGTGGATATCGCACTCAAGCTCCTGGTCCTGCTCACCGCCGCGCTCGCCCTGCACGCGACCGGGCGGACGACCCTCGCGGTGGTGTACGCCGTGCTCGTGGTGATCAGCGTCGCCGTGGAGTACAGCACGCGCTGACGGTCCGCCGGAAAGGGGCGCCGCACCAAAGGGTGCGGCGCGCGACTTCAACCGCGAGTACTACCAAAAGATGTTCTTCGACGACACGCCCGGCGCCGTATCGATGCGCAACTACTACCGCACCCAGTCCTCCGGCCGCTACGACATCGAGGGCAGCGTCAGCGACTGGGTCACCGTCCCGTACAACGAGGCCCGTTACGGCAGCAACAAGGGCCCCCAGGGCTCCGGCGCCTGGACCCAGGCCCAGGAGTTCGTCCGGGACGCCCTCAAGGCCCGGTACGACGGCGAGATCGCCAAGGGTCGCTCCGTCGCCGACATCAAGGCCCAGCTCGCCCAGTACGACGTCTACAACCGCTACGACCACACCAGGACCGGCGAGTTCAACCAGCCCGACGGCTACCTGGACAACGTGATCGTGGTGCACGCGGGCGTCGACGAGACCTGGGGCGGCGGCGCCCAGGGCGCCGACGCGCTGTGGGCGCACCGCAGTTGGGCCTTCCCGGACGCGACCGGGCAGACCGGCCCGGCGGGCGACAAGATCGGCGGCGCGCCGGTCGGCGACACCGGCTTCTACGTCTACGACTACGTCCAGGCGGGCGAGAACAGCGGTGTCGGCCTGTTCGCCCACGAGTACGGCCACAACCTCGGCCTGCCCGACCTGTACCCCACCAGCGGCGGCGACAACAGCGTCAACTTCTGGTCGCTGATGTCCTCCGGCTCCTACCTCGGCAAGGGCCCGAACACCACCGGCGGCTACCCCGGCGACCTCGACGCCTGGAGCAAGCTGCAGTTCGGCTGGCTCAACTACGACGAGGCGCAGGCCGCCACCCGCTCCACCCACGCCCTCGGGGTGAGCAGCTACAACACCGACCTGGCCCAGGCCGTCCTGGTCCACCTGCCGGACGGCACCACCAGCACCGACCTGACCGACCCGTACGAGGGCGGCAAACAGTGGTGGAGCGACACCGGCGACAACCTCGACAACTCCCTGTCCCGGGACGTCGATCTGCGCACCGCCGCCGGCCCGGCCGCCTGACCCGCACGTGAGAAGGCCCCGGATCCCCCCGACGAAAAGGGATCCGGGGCCGGTCCGTGGCGGGCCCGCCGGAAAGGGGCCGGTTTCCGTCCGCCCGCTACCGCACCCGGCGGGCGGTGAGCGCGGCGGTGAAGTGCAGGTTCATCGCGTACAGCGCGACGCCCCCGGCCAGGACCGACGCGGCTGCGGCGAACCGGCGGGAGAACAGTTCGCGTCACCCTCCGGAGGATTCTCCGGACGGTGACTGCTTAGTGCAACTTGCCTGATCAGAACGGACTGTGGCGTTCTCTACGACGGAAGTCCCGGTCACGTCCGGTACGCTAGGACTTCAACAGAACTTGAAGTCAAGGAGGGGCCGTGGGCGAGAACACCGGGGCGGGCGCATGAGTGAGCGAAGCGAGCGAATCATCAGAAGGCGCGTATGGGCGAATGCCCCTGCCGAGTGCAGCGAGGCGGGCGCATGAGTACCGCGCCGGTGGACCTGCTGAGCGTCGGCGAGGTGGCCCGGCGGGCCGGGATCGCCACCTCGGCGGTGCGCTTCTACGAGGACCAGGGGCTGATCTCCTCCGAGCGCTCGGCCGGGAACCAGCGCCGCTACCGGCGGCACGTGCTGCGCCGGATCTCGCTGATCCTGGTCGCCAAGCGGCTCGGCATCCCGCTCGCCGAGGTCGCCGAGGTCTTCACCGGCCTGCCTGAGGACCGGATGCCCGGCAAGCACGACTGGGAGCGGATCTCCCGGCGCTGGGCCGAGCAGCTGCGCGCCCGCCGGACGGAGCTGGAGCGGCTGGAGGGCGAGCTGACCGGCTGCATCGGCTGCGGCTGCGTGTCGCTGCGCCGCTGCCGGGTACTCAACCCGGGCGACGAACTCGCCACCGAGGGCCCCGGCCCGCGCCTGCTGCTGCCGAACGACGAGCACTAACCGGACGCCGAGCAGCTGCCAAGCAGCCGCCCAGCAGGCACCGAGTGGTGGAACCCGGTCGGACGCGGCCCTCGTAAGGTTCCCCGCCGCGCCCGACCGGGGGTCTGTGGCGGCCCTCAGGCCTCCGGGAAGTGGCAGGCCGCCTCGCGCAGCCCCGTTCCGACCACCCGCAGCAGCGGCCGCTCCGTCCGGCACACCTCCTGCGCCTTCGGGCAGCGCGGGTGGAAGCCGCACCCGGCCGGCGGGTTGGCCGGGCTCGGCGGGTCGCCGAGCAGCACGATCCGCTCCCGGGCCCGCTCGGCGGCCGGATCCGGCAGCGGTACGGCCGACAGCAGCGCCCGGGTGTACGGGTGCGCCGGGTTTCCGTACACCTCGGCCTTGTCGCCGATCTCGACGATCCGGCCCAGGTACATCACCGCGACCCGGTCGCAGACCCGCTTGACCACCGAGAGGTCGTGCGCGATGAACACGTACGCCAGGCCCAGCTCGCGCTGCAACTGCTCCATCAGGTTGACCACTTGGGCCTGGATGGAGACATCCAGCGCGGACACCGGCTCGTCGGCGATCACCAGCTTCGGCGAGGTGGCCAGCGAGCGGGCGATGCCGATGCGCTGCGCCTGGCCGCCGGAGAACTCGTGCGGGTAGCGGTCCAGGTGCTCGGGGATCAGCCCGACCAGCTCGATCAGCTCGGCCGCCCGCTTGCGCGCCTCGGCCGCGCCCGCGCCCTGGACCAGGAGCGGTTCGGAGATGATCCGGGCCACCGTCTGGCGGGGGTTGAGCGAGGAGTACGGGTCCTGGAAGACCATCTGCAAGTGCCGCCGGTGCGGCCGCAGTTGGGCCTGGGAGAGGCCGCCGATCCCGATGCCGTCGAGGGTAACGGTGCCCGAGGTCGGGTCGAGCAGCCGGACGATCATCCGCCCGGTGGTGGACTTTCCGCAGCCGGACTCGCCGACCAGGCCGAGCGTCTCGCCCGCGCCGAGGTCGAAGCTGACCCCGTCCACGGCCCGGATCGGCGCCCCGGCCCGCCCGGAGCGGCCGCGCCGCCCGGGGAAGGTCTTCACCAGGTCCCTTACGGACAGCAGTGGTTGGTCGTTCACAACGGTCACAGCACTCCCTCCGGCACCAGCGGCAGGTGGCAGGCGGCCTGGTGGCCGGGGGCGAGCGGGCCGAGCACCGGGCGCTCGGCCAGGCAGCGGGCGTGCTCCTCGGCGGACGCGGCGGTGGTGCGGGCGCAGCGCGGGGCGAAGGAGCAGCCGGGGGCGGGGACGATCAGTGACGGCGGACTGCCGGGGATGGCCCGCAGCGGGGCGTCGTCGGTGTCGTCCAGGCGCGGCAGCGAGTCCAGCAGGCCGCGGGTGTACGGGTGCGCGGGCTGCGCGAACAGCCGTTCCACCGGGGCTTGTTCGGCCGCACGGCCGCCGTACATGACGAGCACCTCGTGGGCGACCCGGGCGACCACGCCGAGGTCGTGGGTGATCATCACGACGCCGAGGCCGCGTTCCTGCTGGATCCGGGCGATCAGGTCGAGGATCTGCGCCTGGACGGTGACGTCCAGGGCGGTGGTGGGCTCGTCGGCGATCAGCAGCTCGGGTTCGCAGGCGAGCGCCATGGCGATCATGACGCGCTGGCGCATGCCGCCGGAGAACTGGTGCGGGTACTCGTCGACCCGGCGGGCCGGCTCCGGGATGCCGACCTCGGCCAGCATCTCGACGGCCCTGGCCCGTCCGGCCTTTCGGCCCGCCTTGAAGTGCACCCGGTAGTGCTCGGCGATCTGCTCGCCGACGGTGTAGAAGGGGTGCAGGCTGGACAGCGGGTCCTGGAAGATCATCGCGATCCGCCGGCCCCGGACGGCGCCCAACTCCCGCTCCCCCAGCCCGTTCAGCTCCTGCCCGCCGAGCCGGATCGAGCCGGTGACGGCGGCGCCGCGGTGCAGGCCCATGACGGCGAGCGAGGTGACGGACTTGCCGCTGCCCGACTCGCCGACCAGGCCGAGGGTGCGCCCGGCCTCGACGCTGAAGGAGATGCCGTCGACGGCCCGGACGGTGCCGCGCGGGGTGTCGAAGCGGACCCCGAGGTCCTCGACTTCCAGGAGAGTCATCAGTACCTCACTCTCGGGTCGACGTACGCGTAGAGCAGGTCGACCAGCAGGTTCGCGGCGACGATGAAGGCGGCCGCGAGCAGGGTGACGCCGAGGATGACGGGCTGGTCGGAGCGGACCAGCGCGTCGTAGAAGAGCCGTCCCACCCCGGGCAGTCCGAAGATCGACTCGGTGATGACGGCCCCGGCCAGCAGCCCGCCGAGGTCCATCCCGAGGATGGTCAGGATCGGCGTCATCCCGGAGCGCAGCCCGTGCTTGACCGCGACGGTCGTGGCGGGCAGGCCCTTGGCCCGGGCGGTGCGGATGTACGGCTCGGCCATCGCCTCGATCATCGAGTTCCGGCTCTGCCGGGCGTACATGGCCGCGTACAGCAGGGCCAGGGCGATCCACGGCAGCAGCAGGTTGGAGGCCCACTCGACGGGGTTCTCGGTGAACGCGTGGTAGGCCGGGTAGGGCAGCAGCCCGGCCGTCCTGACGACGCCCCAGATCAGCATGATCGAGGTGAAGTAGACCGGCAGCGAGGCGGCGCCGACCGAGAGCACCATCAGCGCCTTGTCGGTCACCCCGCCCTTGCGCAGCGCCGAGGTGACACCCGCGCCCAGGCCGAGGACCAGCCAGAGCACGGCCGCGCCGACGGCCAGCGAGACGGAGACCGGCAGCCGGTCGGTGAGCAGGTTCCACACCGGCAGCGAGTACTCGTAGGAGTAGCCGAGGCAGGGGAAGCCGCAGTGGGTGGCGCTGGGACCGCTGCCGTAGTCGCGCCCGGCGAAGATGCCGGTCACGTACGTGACGAACTGCTCCCAGACCGGCTTGTCGAGCCCCATCGCGACCTTGACCTCGGCGATCCGCTCGGGACTGCAGGTCTTGCCGCAGGCGGCCACCGCCGGGTCGGAGGGCAACAGGTAGAAGATGGTGAAGGTGATCGCGCAGATCGCCAGCAGGATGCCGAGCGCGCCGAGCAGCCGGCGGCCGAGGTAGAGGATCACGACCGGCCTCCCCGCGGGTCGAGGATGTCGCGCAGCGCGTCGCCGAGCAGGGTGAAGGCGAGCACGGCCAGGAACAGGAAGGCCGTCGGGATCAGGAAGTACGTCGGGTCGGTCTCGTAGAAGCTGATGCTCTCGGCGATCATCTGGCCCCAGGAGGGGGTCGGCGGGCGCACGCCCACCCCGAGGTAGCTGAGCGCGGCCTCGGTGGCGATCATGCCGGGGACCAGCAGCGTGGTGTAGGCGATGATCGGGCCGGAGACATTGGGCAGGATCTCGCGGGTGAGGATGCGCCAGGAGCGGGCACCGCCGACCTTGGCGGCCTCGACGTACTCGCGGTGCTTGAGCGAGAGGGTCTGCCCCCGCACCACCCGGGCGATGCCGGGCCAGGTGAACATCCCGATCACCAGGGTGATCAGCAGGACCCGGTTGACGTCCTTGGCCACCGACATCATCGAGATCATGAAGATCAGCGAGGGGAAGGACATGGTGAGGTCCATCAGCCGGGACAGCACGGTGTCGGTCCGCCCGCCGAAGTAGCCGGCCGCGATGCCGACCAGGGTGCCGGTCACCACGACCACGGCGGTGGCGGTGAAGGCGATCAGCAGTGAGACCTGCCCGCCGTGCAGCACCCGGGCGAACAGGTCGCGCCCGGTGGCGGGTTCGACGCCCAGCCAGTGCCGGGTGCCGATCCCGCCGAAGTCCCCGATCGGCTGTCCGCCCAGGTACGGGTCCACGGCGCGTTTGTCGAACTCGTCGGGGCCCCAGCCGCCGAGCGCGCTCAGCGGCCCGGCCAGGGCGACGAGCAGGACCAGCAGGGCGACGACAACCAGGCCGAAGCGGGCCGACCCCTTGGCCCAGAGCTGGTCCCAGACCAGCCGCCAGGGCCCGCGGCCGGAACGTTTCGCCGGGCCCGCCCCGACCGTGTCGGCCGTGGCCGTTTCGATGGTGGTACTCATCGGACGGTCCCTCAGCCCTGGCTCTTGGAAGGGTCCTTGAGGCCGATCGTGGCGAAGTCCCACTGACCGGTCCACACCGGGTGGCCGAAAGCCCCCGCCACGTTCGTCCCGGCCAGCAGCGGGCGGCGCTGCCACAGCATCGGTACGGTGGGCGCCTTCTTCATCAGGTCCTCGTTGAGCTGCACCCACGCCTTGTTGGCCTCGGTGACGTCGGTCATCGCGTTGATCTGGTCGATCCGGTCCTCGGCGGCCTGGTCACGGAACTGCTCGACGTTGCCCTGGTTGCCCTTCTCCTTGATGGTGCGGCCGTCGAAGACCAGCGGCAGGAAGGTGGCACCGGAGGGGTAGTCCGGACACCAGCCGAGGATGGCGAGGTCGGGGGCGTTCTTGGTGTCACCGATGGTGTCGTAGTAGACGGACGGGTCGGCGGTGGTGATGGTGACCTGGATGCCGACCTTCGCCAGCGACTGCTGCAGGGCCTCGGCCCGGGTCTTGTCACCGGAGGAGGTGGTCAGCGAGACCTTGAGGTCGGTCTTGCCGGCGTCCTTGAGCAGCTGCTTGGCCTTCTCCGGGTCCCCGGTGGCCGGGATCTTCAGTGGGTCCAGCCTGCTTCCGCCGGACAGCGCGGGCGGCAGGTAGGAGGTGGCCACGTCCCCCATCGCCGGACCGCCGTTCGCGGTCACCTGCGCGTCCCGGTCCACCGCGTACATCAGCGCCTCGCGGACCTTGGGGTCGTCGAACGGCGCCTTGGAGGTATTGGGGTACAGCATGTCGGTGCAGCCCTGCTGCTCGGCGATCAGCCGGGACTTCACATCCGCCTTGGGCAGCACCTTGGCGACCGACTCGGGCCGCAGGTTCATCCATTCGATCGCGGAGGCGTCCGCGCCCTCGCTGGCGATGATCCGGTCGTCCACCTGGCCGCCCTTGAGGCCCTCGGTGACCACGATCCGGTCCGGGTAGGCCTTGCGGACCGGGTCGGTGGACTGGTCCCAGTTGGTGTTGCGGACCAGGACCAGCTGCTTGCCGCGGTCGTAGGTCTCGATCTTGTACGGGCCGGAGGAGAACGGCCGCAGGTCGTACTGGGTGCCCTTGTCCTGGGACTGCGGGACGGGGGCGAAGGTCGGCAGGGTCGCGGTGTACGAGAACTCGGCGACCGGGCGCTTGAGGTGGAAGACGATCGTCCTGTCGTCGGGGGTCTCGATGCTGGACAGGTGCTCGCCGTTCAGCGGACCCTTGTAGTTCTCGCCGCCGGCCAGGTACTGCTGGGCGTAGTCGGGGCCGCCGGTGAGGTCCGGCGCGAAGGAGCGCTCGACGTTGTACTTGACGTCGGCGGACTTGATCGGCGTGCCGTCCTCGTACTTGACGCCCTCCTTGAGGGTGAACGTCCAGGTCTTGCCGCCGTCCGAGGACTTGCCGAGGTCGGTGGCGAGGTCGGGGACGATCTCGCTGCCCGCCGCGCCGGGCTCGGCCTTGAAGGTCACCAGGGTGCGGTAGAGCAGCCGGATGCCGAAGTCCATGTTCGGCATGGTCCAGTTGCGGGCCGGGTCGAGGTGGGCGAAGTCCTGGTTGGACAGCACGGTCAGGGTGCCGCCCTTGACCGGGGTGCCGCCGACGATCGTCCCGGACGCGGCGCCGGGGGCTCTGGTGCTGCCGGCCGCGGCGCCGTCGCCGCCGCTGTCGCTCTTGTCGTTCTTGCAGGCCCCGAGGCCGAGGGTGAGGGTCGCCGCGAGGGCCGCCGCGAGGAGGGCATGGGTGCGCCTGGTCATGTGCAACTCCGCTGTGGGGGGCCTGCTCTGGCCGCTCCGCTGTGTGACCCGTAACATAGTAATGTGAAATTGCACTGCACAAGAGGTGGCGCCGGTCGTTACCCAGCCGTGTCCGTGCGCCCTCACCTCCCCAGCCCCGCCTAGGAGTTCACCGGTGACCCACCCTCAGACCGGCCTCAACACCGGCAGCCACGACCTCCCGGTCTCCCCCGAGCTGGACGCCTTCATGGGCGTTCGCTGGACCCCCACCCCGCTCCCCGCCGACCAGCGCGTCCCCGGCTACGACCGCTTCCCCGGCCGCCGGGCCCGGCTCTCCGCCGCGTTCCCCGGCGAACGGCTGATCGTCCCCGCCGGACGCCTCAAGGTCCGCTGCAACGACCTGGATTACCGCTTCCGCCCGCACAGCGCGTACGTCTGGCTCACCGGACTCACCGGCGAGGACCAGGCCGACCACGTCCTCGTCCTCGAACCGGCCGGCCCCGAGGGTCACGAACCGGTGCTCTACCTGCGCCCCCGCTCCCCGCGCAGCGGCGGCGAGTTCTACCGCGACCGCCGCTACGGCGAGTTCTGGGTCGGCCGCCGGCCCGACCTCGGCGAAGCCGCCCGACTCACCGGGCTGCGCACCGAACACCTCGACGACCTCGGCAAGTTGCTCACCGGACCGCAGCCGCCCACCCGGGTGCTGGCCGGCACCGACGCCCTCGTCGACTCCGCCACCGGGCGCCCCCGCGCGGACCTGCGCGACGGCGAACTCGCCGCCGTCCTCGCCGAGTTGCGGCTGATCAAGGACAGGTGGGAGATCGGGCAGCTGCAACTCGCCGTCGACCACACCGTCACCGGCTTCGAGGACGTCGTCCGCGCCCTGCCCACCGCACTGCGCCACCACCGCGGCGAACGCTGGATCGAGGGCGTCTTCGACCTGCGCGCCCGCGCCGAGGGCAACGGCACCAGCTACACCACCATCGCCGCCTCCGGCGCCCACGCCTGCGTCCTGCACTGGATCCGCAACGACGGCGCCCTCGACCCGAACTCCCTGCTCCTGCTGGACGCCGGCGTCGAGACCGACACCCTCTACGCCGCCGACATCACCCGCACCGTCCCCCTCAGCGGAACCTTCACCCCGATCCAGCGCCAGGCCTACGACCTCGTCCTCGCCGCCCAGAGCGCCGGCATCGCCGCCCTGCGCCCCGGCGCCCGCTTCCGCGACTTCCACCAGGCCGCCATGCGCGTCATCGCCGAAGGCCTCGCCGACTGGGGCGTCCTCCGCGTCCCCGCCGACCGGGCCCTCGCCGAGGACAACGGCCTCCACCGCCGCTACACCCTCTGCGGCAGCGGCCACATGCTCGGCCTCGACTACCACGACTGCTCCCAGGCCCGCGCCGACCGCTACCTCGACGCCACCCTGGAGGAGGGCATGGTCCTCACCGTCGAACCCGGCCTCTACCTCCAGCCCGACGACGAAACCCTCCCCCTGGAGCTACGCGGCATGGGCATCCGCATCGAGGACGACCTGGTCATCACCGCCGACGGCGCCCACCTGATGTCCGGCGCCCTGCCGCGGACGGCCGAGGCCATCGAGTCCTGGATGGCGGACCTGCTCAGTTGAGACCGGGACGGAGCGGACGGTCAGGCGACCTTGATCGTCCGCTCCCCCTGGCGAACCGCCACCTCGACCTCCCCACCGATCGCGGCGGCATAGGCCCGCAGGTTGTCCAGGCTGTCCACCTGCCCGTGCTCGATCTGGGACACCCGCGCCTGGCTCACCCCCATCAGCCCGGCCACCTCCTTCTGGGTCAGCCCGGCCGCCTTGCGCAGCTCAGCAAGCTCGTAGCCGCGAATCCGCGCCAGCGTCACTACCCCCGCGCGTCCCGCCACAGCTCCGCGACGATCCGCTCCGCCGGGCCCGTGCGCGCCAGCCGGTGAGCGGTGCCCGCCCAGAGGTGCATCGCGTCCGTGTCCCCGCGGCGGGTGGCGGCCGCACGCAGCGGGGCGGTGAGGTGGTGAACCTCGGGGTAGGCGGGCGGGGCGTACGGGCCGTGGCGGTCGATGAAGGCGTTGCGCAGGCCGCGGGCCGGGCGGCCGGTGAAGGCGCGGGTGACGACGGTCTCCGGCAGTTCGGTGAGCGCGGCCCGGTGGGCGGCCGAGGCGCCGGACTCGTCTGAGCGCAGCAGCGCCGTCCCCAACTGCACCGCGACCGCCCCGGCCCGCAGTGCCGCCGCGATCGCCGGGCCGTCGCCCAGCCCGCCCGCGGCGATCAGCGGCATGGCGGTCACCGCCCGTACGGTGGGCAGCAGTTGCAGCAGCGGCAGCTCCCCCGGCAGGTCCGCGACCCGGTGGGTGGCGCGGTGCCCGCCGGCCTCCGGGCCCTGCACGCACAGCACGTCCATCCCGACCGCCTCCGCCGCCCGCGCCTCCTCCGGCGTGGTGACGGTGCCGACCTGCAGCGTCCCCGCCGCCCGCAGCGCCGCCGCCTCCGCGGCCGTCGGCAGCCCGAAGGTGTACGAGACCACCGGCACCGGATCGGCGAGCAGCGCGGCGAGCTTGGCCTCCCAGTCGTCCTGGTCCGGCCCGATCTCCTCCGGCAGCACCACCCCCCACCGCTCGGCCTCCGGCCGCAGCCGCTCCCGGTAGGCGGCGACCGCCGCCGGATCCCCGGGCGGGGCCGGGACGAAGAGGTTCACCCCGTACGGCCGGTCGGTCGACTTCCGTACGGCGGCGACCTGCTCGGCCATCCCCTCGGCGCTCCGGTAGCCCGCGGCCAGGAACCCGAGCCCACCGGCCCGGTTCACCGCCGCCACCAGCTCGGGCGTCGAGGCCCCGCCAGCCATCGGGGAGCCGATCACCGGCACGGCAAGCTCGTCGAGACGGACGGTCATCGGGGCGCTCCTCACACTGCTACGGGCACGGACCGTTCCCACGCTACGCCCAGCGGATCGACCCCACCCCACACTCAGCGGATCAGCCCCCGCCCCCGCGCCTCCCGCACCGCCGCCGTGCGCGAGTCGACCCCCAACTTGGTGTAGATGTGCACCAGATGCGACTTCACGGTGGCCTGGCTCAGGTGCAGCTGCTGGCTGATCCGCTGGTTGGTCAGCCCGTCCGCGACCAGCCCCAGCACCTCGGTCTCCCGCGCGCTGAGCGCCGCCGCGGGCGCCCGCATCCGCTCCAGCAGCCGGTCCGCCACACTCGGCGCCAGCGCGCTGCGCCCGGCCGCGGCGGCCCGTACCGCCTGGGCGAGTTCCTCGGGCGGCGCGTCCTTTAGCAGGTACCCGGTCGCACCGGCCTCCAGCGCCGGCAGGGTGTCCGCGTCGCTGTCGTAGGTGGTGACCACCAGCACCCGCGGCGCGCCCGCCCGGGCGGTGATCGCCGCCGTGGCCTGGGCCCCGTTCATCGCCGAGCCGGGCCCGAACTGCAGGTCCATCAGCACGACGTCGACCCCCGGCTCGGCCGCCAGCTCGACGGCCCGCTCGGCGGTGGCGGCCTCCGCCACGATGGTGAAGTCCGGTTCGCTCTCCAGCACCGCCCGCAGCCCGGCCCGCACCACCGGGTGGTCGTCGGCGATCAGCAGCCGGATCACGGGCCGACCTCCGTGGTGACCGGCAGCAGCACCGCCAGCGCCGTCCCCTCCCCGGGCGCCGACTCGACGGTGAAGCTGCCGCCGAGCGCCCGCGCCCGGGCCCGCATCGAGGGCAGCCCGAAGCCGCCGTCCCCACCCGTGCGGCCGGCGACCACCGCCGGATCGAACCCGGCCCCGTCGTCGAACACGTCCAACGCCACCTCGCCCTCCATGTAGCTGAGTGTCACCTCGGCCCGCGAGGCCTTCGCGTGCCGCACGGTGTTGCCGAGCGCCGACTGCGCGATCCGCAACAGCGCCACCTCCTGCGCGGCCGGCAGTCGGACCGGATCCCCGAAGACGTGCAGGTGGACGGGCAGACCGCTGTGCGCCGTCGTGGTCGCGCACAGCCGCTCCAGCGCGACCGGCAGCGGATCGCCGTCCAGGGCGGGCGGGGTGAGCGCCCGGACGAAGCGCCGGGCCTCGTCCAGGTTGTCCTGGGCGGCCTGCCGCGCCTGCTCGACGTACCCGGCGGCGGCCTCGGTGCGCTCGGGCAGCGCCCGCTGGGCGGCCCGCAGCAGCAGCTGGATGGAGCTGAGGCTCTGCGCGAGGGTGTCGTGGATCTCCCGGGCGAGGCGCTCGCGCTCGGCCATCACCCCGGCGGTGTGGTGGGCGGCGGCGAGGTCGGCGCGGGCGGCGGTCAGTTCGTCGATCAGCCGGCGCCGCTCCTCGCTCTCCCGGTACAGCGCCTGGTAGCCGAGCACGGTGGCGGTGGCGACGGCCGCGCCGAGCGCGGGCCCGATCGAGGCGGCGACACTGAAGCTGTGCTGGTGCCAGGACCAGGCGGCGATCGCCACGGCCGCGGTCAGTCCGACGGCCACCGGTCCGCCGCGCCGCCCGAGCAGGTGCAGCTCCAGGAAGTACAGCGGGAACGCCAGCCACACCCCGTCCTGGGTGGCGACCAGCAGGCCCACCCAGGTGACGCCGAGCAGCGCCAGCCAGAGCCCGGCGGCCCGCCGGGAGGTACGGACCGCGGCCAGCCTCGGCCCGACGGCGTACCCGGCGGCCATCGCGGAGGCCGCGGCGGCGACGGCGGCCGGATCGCCGCCCCGCTCGACGAACACGGAGCGGGCGACGGCGAGCAGCAGCAGGCCCGCCACGAGCAGGTGCAGGCAGACCTGGAGGACGCGGGCGACGGGGGTGGTTCTGGATCGTTCGGTCGCCATCCCTCCAGCCTAAGCTCCGAGCCCGAGACCCGGCATCAATCAAAAGGTTGAACTCCGCTTCTGCCCTTTGATGCCCAGGAAACCATCCCCGGCGCGATGCCCGTGAGGCCCCTTCTCGCAGACCGTAGTGGAGGAAGCACCCGTCACCCGTAGGAAAGGCCCACCGTGTTCGTCGCCTGGAGGGATCTCAGGTTCGCCAAGGGGCGGTTCGCCCTGATGGGGACCGTCATCGTGCTGATCACCGTGCTGGTCGGCTTGCTGTCCGGCCTGACCACGGGGCTCGGCAGGCAGAACATCTCCGCGATCACCGGCCTGCCCGCCGACCACCTGGTCTTCGGCAAGCCGGCCGACGGGCAGGAGCTCTCCTTCACCGACTCCCAGATCGCCCCCGAGCAGTGGCAGGCCTGGGCCCGCGAGCCCGGCGTCACCTCCGCCCAGCCGCTCGGCATCACCACCACCAAGGCCGCCGCCGGCCAGCGCACCGCCGCCCTCTCCGCCTTCGGCGTCCCGGACGGCTCCGACCTGGCCCCACAGGGCAGCCGGATCAGCGCCGGCCAGGCGGTGCTCTCCAAGACCGCCGCCGAGAAGCTGGGGAACCTCGCCCCCGGCGCCGACTTCACACTCGCCGGGCACCACCTCACCGTGTCGGCCGTCGAGGGCGACGCCGCGTACAGCCACACCCCGGTGATCTGGACCAGCCTCACCGACTGGCAGCAGTTCGCCCCCGGCGGCGCCGGCCATGCCACCGTCATCGCCCTCCACACCGCCAAGGGCGCCGACCTCGGCGCCGCCGACGCCCGCCACGCCACCGTGACCCGCACCCGCGACGACGCCCTGGCCGCGATCGGCTCCTACACCTCCGAGAACGGCTCCCTCCAGCTGATGCGCGGCTTCCTGTTCGCCATCTCCGCGCTGGTCATCGGTGCCTTCTTCACCGTCTGGACGATCCAGCGCAGCGGCGACATCGCGGTGTTGAAGGCCCTCGGTGCCTCCACCCGCTACCTGCTGCGCGACGCCCTCGGCCAGGCCGTCCTGCTGCTCGTCCTCGGTACGGTCGCCGGCACCGCGATCGCCCTCGGCACCGGCTCACTGATCGGCTCCGCCGTCCCCTTCGTCCTGGACGCCCCGACCCTGCTGCTGCCCGCCGTCGTCATGATCGCCCTCGGCGCGATCGGTGCGGCCCTGTCCATCCGCCGGATCACCTCCGTCGACCCGCTGACCGCTCTGGGGAGCGCCCGATGAGTCTCACCCTCGACCGCATCACCCTCACCTACCCGGACGGCGACGGCCGGCTCACCGCCCTGGACGACGTGTCGCTGACCGTTCCCAAGGGCTCGATCACCGCTGTGGTCGGCCCGTCCGGCTCCGGCAAGTCCAGCCTGCTGGCGGTGGCGGCCACCCTGATCAGCCCGGACTCCGGCCGGGTCGTCGTCGACGGCACGGACACGGCAGGCCTCGGCCGCGCCGAGCTCACCGCCCTGCGCCGCACCAGGATCGGCATCGTCTTCCAGCAGGCCAACCTGCTGCCCTCGCTCACCGCCGCCGAGCAACTGCAGGTGATGGCCCACCTCGACGGCCGTTCCCCGCGCAGCGTCCTCCCCCGCGCCCTGGAGCTGCTGGACGCCGTGGGCCTGCGCGACCAGGCCGCCCGCCGCCCCCACCAGCTCTCCGGCGGCCAACGGCAACGGGTCAACATCGCCCGGGCCCTGATGAACGACCCCACGGTGCTGCTGGTCGACGAACCCACCAGCGCCCTCGACCACGAACGCGGCGCCGCCGTCCTGGACTTGATCACCGACCTCACCCACCGCCGGGCCACCGCCACGGTCCTGGTCACCCACGACCGCACCCACCTCACGGCCGTCGACCAGATCGCCGAAGTCCACGACGGCCGTCTCGCGGTACCTGCGGCAGCGGCCTGAACTACTTCAACGGTCCAAGCACGTCGTCCACCTTCAGCGTCACCGAAGCCCCGACCGACTCAGGCAGCGCAAAGGACTGCCCTGGGTGGTGGACAGCGTGCACTCGGTACTCGCCGTCATGTGGGTCGGTCAGCATCATGACCCGCTGGTTCGTCCGATCCGCAATGACGTAGACGGGCACGCCTGCCGACGCATAAGCAGTCGGCTTCCGCTTGAGGTCATCGCTGAGATTCGATGAGGTGACCTCAAGCACAAGGCGGAACACTGCCGGGTCGTAGCAGTTGTGCTCGATCTTGTGGTCGGCATAGTCGGCGTCGACCACCGACATGTCCGGAACGGCAAAGTCGGACGGCCCGTCCGGCAGCCAGATACCCATCCCCTGGATCACGCGAGTTGTCTCGCCATGGAGACCAGCGAGCAGGAGCGGAAAGCTGATGGTGGTGAGCGCATCACCGTGCTGACCGTCAGGTGGTGGCGTCACTGTGATCTGACCCCCGATGATCTCGACCCGGTAGCCGACCAGCTTGTTGGAGATCAGGTCTGCGGCTTCGAGCAGCGTCAACTGCTCCATGGGCTCTTCCACTGCGGCGGCGGACACGGATTTCCTCCTGACTGCCGATGTCGAGAACATCATCGTAGAACGCAAACGTCCCCCGACGCCCGATCTTCCACATCCACTCGAACGAGTGGTTTAACCCCTATCGAGCCCGCAGCCGCAGCGCCGGCCGGTCCGCCTCCGCCGCCTCGTCCTGCCCCGCCCAGAGCGACCGCACATGGCTGAGGTGCCGCGTCATGCACGCCTCCGCCGCGTCCGAGTCGCCGGAGATCATCAGGTCCAGCAGCTCCAGGTGCTCCTCCGCCGAGGACACCAGCTCGCCCTTCTCGTCGAGCCGCGTCAGCCCGTACAGCCGCGAGCGCTTGCGCAGGTCGCCGACCACGTCCACCAGCCGGGCGTTGCCCGCGAGCCCCAGCAGGTCGAGGTGGAACTGCCGGTCCGCCTCCAGGTAGCCGATCAGGTCGTGCTTGCGCGCGGCCGCGACGATCGCCTCGGCCTGGGGGCGCAGCCGCTCCAGCTGGTCCTTGGCCGCCGTGCGGGTGACCCGGCCCACCGTCGGGACCTCGATCAGGGCGCGGATCTCGGTGTAGTCGTCCAGGTCGCGCTCGGTGAGTTCGGTGACCCGGAAGCCCTTGTTGCGGACGGCCTCGACCAGCCCCTCCCGGGCGAGGTCGAGCATGGCCTCGCGCACCGGAGTGGCGGAGACGCCGAAGTCGGCGGCGAGGGCGGGGGCGGAGTAGACGACGCCGGGGCGCAGTTCGCCGGAGATCAGGGCCGCCCGGAGTGCGTGGGCGACCTGGTCACGGAGCCGCTCCTGCACGGAGATCAGGGTGCGGGATTTGAGCTCGGCCATGGTGTTCCTCCGGGTGGGTGCAGAACACCAGCGTACAATGTCACGTTACGTTGAGCGCGCAACAGTCCGGGATCCGAACACCCCCGTCGACCCTGCCGAGGCTCATGGTGGCAGCGGCCGCCGACCGTGACAACGGCCGACGGCACACGATCTGCCACCGCACCGCTACCGCGCCCGCGCCCGGAACCGCCCGACCAGCGAGGTCGCGCTCGCCGCCCCGTCCCCCGCCTCGACGCCCCGCCGGAACACCTCCGCGAGCAGCGCGGGCAGCGCGCCGTCGACCCCGGAGGCCTCCGCGGTGTGCCGGACGTGTTCGATGGCGGCGAGCCCCATCGCCAGCCGGTCGACGTCGCCGCGGTGGTCGCCGGCCGCGATCCGCGGCGCATAGAAGGCCTGGAAGCCCGGCAGCGAGGCGGCCGTCGAGCTCAGGTACGGCAGGAACTCCTCGGCCGAGATGCCGTTGGCCTCGGCGATCGCGGTGGCGTGCAGGTAGCCCACCAGCGAGGTCCAGAACAGGTCCATCTGGATCTGGTAGTACAGCTGCGCCAGCCCGGGGTCGTCGCCCCGGTAGTCAGCCCCGGTCAGCACCTCCAGCGCGGCCCGGTGCCGCCGGAACAGCTCGACCGGCCCGCTGTAGAAGGTGGACGACTCCGGGCTGCCGATGCCCGAGGGCGGCACCTGCACCCCGCCCGTCAGATGCCCGGCCCCACGCTCGGCGAGCCACGCCGCCACCTCCCGGGCCCGCTCAGGGGTGTCCGAGCCGAGGTTCGCGATCACCTTCCCGGCCACCACCGCCTCCACCGACTCCAGTACGGCGAACACCGCGTCGTAGTCGGTGAGGCTGAGCACCACCAGCTCGTTGGCCACCACCGCCGCCTCCGCGCTGGGCGCCAACTCCACTCCCCGGGCGACCAGCCGCTCCGCTCGCCCGGCCGTACGGTTCCACACCGTGACGGCATACCCGGCGTCCAGGTAGGCCCCGGCCATGGCCTGCCCCATCGGGCCGAGCCCGATCACCGTCACGGACGCCTTCGGCTGCCGCCCACCAATGAGCTCAACGGACATACGGATACTCCCCCTCTAGAACGAACGCTCTATCCAGCGCCGTGGGCGACGCTAGCACAGCTCTGGAACGAACGCTCTATTCAGACGGTCGGCTAGGATGCCCCCGTGAAGACCGCCGAGAAGACCAGCAGCGTCGGCACCCGCGAGCGAATCGTCCGGGCCACCTCCCGGCTACTGCAGCGCCAGGGCTACGAGGGCACCGGGATCAAGCAGATCTCCCGCGAGGCCGAGGCCACGCTCGGCTCCGTCTACCACTTCTTCCCCGGCGGGAAGCAGGAGTTGGCCGCCGAGGCGATCCGGCACGGGGACCAGGAGTTCGCCGTGATCCTGCGCGCCGGTCTCGGCTCCTCCGACGACCTGGCCGAGGCGATCACCGCCTGCACCACGCTGCTCGCGACCGAACTGCGCACCTCCGACTGGCAGGACGGCTGCCCGATCACGACCACCGCCCTGGAGACGGTCGGCCGCGCCCCGGCGATCGAGCAGTCGGTCGCCGAGGCCTTCGCCAACTGGCAGTCCATCGTGGAGGAACGCCTGCGCGCCGCCGGCATCGGTACCGAGGACGCCCGTGAACTGGCCGGCACCGTCATCAACACCTTGGAGGGCGCCGAACTCTCCGCCCAGGTCGCCCGCAGCGAGGAACCGCTGCACGTCGCCGGCAAGCACCTGGCCCGCCTGCTCTCGACCTACCGCTGCTGAAACACGGAAAAGAAGCCGGCCCGACGGGGGATCCCTTCCCGTCGGGCCGACTCCAGCTCAACAACTCCCGACCACAGCCCGGAGCAATGGACTTGGGAATCGACATCGCCCTGTACGACGGCCGCCCGAACAACGGCCGCCGCACCGAACCCGCCCTGCTGCACCTGTCGAACCACGGTGAAGCCCTCGCCGCCGCCCTGGCCGCGCACGCCCACCCGAGCGACCACCGGCTCGGCCGGATCGACCCGTACGGCGACACCATGTTCAACGAGCAGGACGCGGCCGCCGCCTTCGAGGAGGCCACCGCGCTGCTCGCCCGCTGCACCACCGAGCAGCAGCGGGCGGCCGTCCGCGACCTGCGCAACCTGCTCGCCAACTGCGCCGCCATCCCGGGCAGTTGGCTTTGCCTCTACGGCGACTGACGGCGCGAGGCCCGGTACACCTCCGCCGCCACCGCCAGGTCCTCCCAGGCCATCCCGACGCTCTTGAAGAACCGCGGCCGCCCGCGCGGCACCAGCGCGTCCCCGCGCACCAGCTCGGCCAGGTTCCACACCTGCCGTCCGCCCACGCCCGCCAGCACCAGGTCCCCGGCCTCCCGCGCCGCCGCCGTCCGCGCCTCGACGTACAGCTCGGCCCGCCCGACCAGCACCTCGTCCACCTCCCGCGCGTCCGGCTCGTGCGAGCCGACCGCCGCGACGGCCGCGTGCGCGGGCACCAGCGCTCCGTCGAACAGCGGCGTCCGCGCGGTGGTGCAGCAGACCACCACGTCCGCCCGCCCGACCGCCTCCGGCCCACCCACGCCGGCCGAGAGCCCCAGCCCCCGCCCGTACGCCACCAACGCGGAAGCCCGCCCGGGATCCCGCCCGACCACGGTGAGTCGGCGCAGCGGCCGGACGGCCAGCAGCGCGTCCAGGTGTCCGTACGCCTGCGGTCCGGAGCCGAACACCACCAGGTGCTCGGCCTCCGGCACCGCAAGCCGCGCCAGCGCCGCCGCCGTCACGGCGGGCGTGCGCAGGGCTGTGAGGGCCGCGCCGTCCAGCACGGCCAACGGCTGCAGGGTCGGCCCGTCGAGCAGCAGGTAGCTGCCGGTGATCCGGGGCAGCCCGAGCGCCGGGTTGCCGGGTACGACTCCGGCGATCTTGACGCCCGCGTACGGCCCGACGGCGGCCGGCATCAGCAGCAGCTCCCCCGCTGGCACCGGTACGGCCGATCGAGCGGGCGCCGCCTCCGGGTCGAACCCGTCCAGCAGCACTCGCTCGATCGCCCCCACCGCCCCGGCGGGCCCGACCCCGCCGGTGCCCGGCACGGCGTACTGGAGCGGCTCAGCCGCCGTACCGGGCAGCTCAGCACCGGGCAGCTCAGCACCGGGCGGCACGACACCTCTCACAGCAGGAACCCCGGCCCCAGCGAGTCCCCCGGCTCCAGGACGAACCGGTGCTCCCCCGTGCGGAACGCCGTCCCGCCGACCTCGGTGACCACGCCCTCCCCCAGCCGGTCGCCTCCGGCGAGGACCCGTCCGGTGAAGACCGTGCCGATGATCGACTCGTGCCGCAGTTCCTCCCCCGGTGCGAGCCGCCCCTCGGCGGCGAGTACGGCGAGCCGGGCGGAGGTTCCGGAGCCGCAGGGCGAGCGGTCGATCTGCCCGTCCGCGAACACGACGACGTTCCGCTGGCTCAACACACCATCAGCAGAAGGCAGTTCGTCGTACAGCACCACCCCGTACACGCCCGACAGCCGCGCGTCCGTCGGATGCGCGACCGCCTCCGAGTCGGCCAGCAGTGCCCTGATCTCCCGCCCCGCGGCGGTGAGTTCGGGCAGCTGCCCCCGCTCCACCGCGAGCCCGAGCGCCGCCGCCGGGACGGACGCGTAGCACGCCCCGGAGTGCGCCACGGCGACCTCGACCACCCCGCGCGAGGTGGTCACCGGCAGCTTCAACGCGCTGACCCGACTGGGCACGTTGCGGAAGGTGACCCCGGTGGTGCGCCCGCCGGCCCGCTGCACCAGGGCGGTGACCCGCCCGGAGGGCACGTCGATTCGCACCCGGGCCACGCCGTCGGCGGGGGCCGGGACCAGCCCGGAGTCCACCGCCCAGGCGCCGAGCGCGACGGTGCCGTGCCCGCAGGCCGTCGAGTAGCCGTCCTTGTGCCAGAACAGCACGCCCAGGTGCGCCTCGTCGTCGTCCGGCGGCACCAGGAACCCGCCGTACATCCCGGCGTGCCCGCGCGGCTCCCGGACGAGCAGCTGCCGGACGGTGTCCAGCGCGCTGGGCCGGGGCGCGGTAGCGCTGCCGCCCGCGCCGAGCGCGCTGGCCCGGCGCTCGGCGACGCTGTCACCGGGGATCGTCGGCGCGCCGTCCAGCACGATCCGGAACGGCTCACCGGCCGCGTGGTAGTCGACCGCCCGGACATCCATCAGGTGACGAACGTCCGCCAGGCCATGGTCATCCGTCAGGCCACCGACGCCCATCAGGCGCCCCCGCCCGGCAGCACGCTGACCGTCCGGCTCACGGTGTAGAAGTCCAGTGCGGCCCGGCCCTGTTCGCGGTCGCCGTGGCTCGCGCCCTTGGTCCCGCCGAAGGGCAGGTGGAAGTCGACGCCGCTGGAGGGGGCGTTGACCCGGATCATGCCCGCGTCCAGCCGGTCGGCGGCGGCCAGCGCCACGTCCAGGCTGCGGGTGTGCACCGAGGTGGCGAGGCTGTGCGGGGTGTCGTTGGCGAGCGCGATCGCCTCGTCCAGGTCGGCCGCCGCGTGCAGCACCGCGATCGGACCGAAGAACTCCTCGCGCGCCAGGGGGTGTTCGCCGGGTACGTCGGCGAGCAGGGTCGGCTCGACGTACCAGCCGGCCCGCTCGGGGATCCGCCCGCCGGTGAGCACGCTCGCCCCGGCCGCGACGGCCGACGAGACCGCCCCCGTCACCCGCTCCCGCGCGGCGGCGTTGATCACCGGCCCGCACACCGCGTCGTCCACCGCCGCCAGCGCCTTGACCAGGGCCTCGCGCAGCGGCTCGTGGGCCGTGCCGACCGCGATCACCCGGCTGGTGGCGGTGCACTTCTGCCCGGCGTACCCGGCGACGGCGGCCGCGATGTGGGCGGCGGCCAGCTCCACATCCGCATCCGGTAGCACCAACGCGGCGTTCAGCCCGCCGAGTTCGGCCTGCACCGGCACCCCGCGCCCGGTCGCCGCCCGCACCACGGCCCGCCCGACCCCGGTCGAGCCGGTGAAGGACACCACGTCCGCCGCGTCGACCAGTGCCGCGCCCTCCTCGGCCCCGCCCGGCAGCACCGTGAGGACGTCGGCGGGCAACCCGGCCAGCTCCGCCAGCCGCAGCGCGCACGCCGTCGCCTCCGGCGCGGGCTTGAGCACCGCCGTGTTCCCGACCGCCAGGGCCGGCGCGGCCTTCCAACTGGGGATCGCCAGCGGGAAGTTCCACGGCGTGATCAGCCCGGCCACCCCGTACGGGCGCCGCCGGGTGAGCAGCAGCCCGGGCCCGGCGGCCGGCTCGTGCACCTCCCCGGACGGCGCGTACGGCGCCTGCGCGTAGTACCGCCAGATCGCCGCCGTCCGGGCGACCTCGCCGCGCGCCTCGGCGAGCGGCTTGCCGACCTCGCGCACGATCAGCGCGGCCAGCTCCTGCGCGTGCGCCTCGACGGTCTCGGCGATCCGCCCCAGCGCCGCCGACCGGGCGCCCGCACCGGCCCCGAGCCAGCCGCCCTGCGCGGCCCGGGCCCGTCCGACGACGGCCCGTACGGCCTCGGCGCCGGGCTCCTCGACGGCGACCACGAGGTCGCTCGGATCGGCCGGATTGTACGAGGTGATGGTCACAACTAGCAGCCCTTCGGAGCGAGTTCAGAACGGAGCGTCAGAGCAGGAAACCCGCCGGGAACGGGTCGTCCGGGTCGAGGAAGTACTGGGCGGTGCCGGTGATCCAGGCCCGCCCGGTGACGGTGGGCACCACGGCGGGCCGCCCGGCCACCTCGGTCTCCTCGACCAGCCGCCCGGTGAAGGTCGTCCCGATGAAGGAGTCGTTGCGGAAGTCCCGCCCCAGTGGCAGTTCGCCGCGCGCGTGCAGCTGCGCCATCCGCGCCGAGGTGCCGGTGCCGCAGGGCGAGCGGTCGAACCAGCCGGGGTGGATGGCCATCGCGTGCCGGGAGTGCTCGGCGGTGGAGCCGGGGGCGAGCAGCTGGACGTGGTGGCAGCTGTGGATGGACGGGTTCTCCGGGTGCACCGGCCGGTCCGGGCCCGCGTTGATGGCCGCCATCAGCGCGAGGCCGGCGTCCAGGATGTCCTGCTTGCGCTCACGCTCGAACGGAAGCCCGAACTCGGCGAGCGGCAGGATGGCGTAGAAGTTGCCGCCGTACGCGAGGTCGTAGCCGACCGTGCCGTACCCGGGCACCTCGATCTTGCGGTCCAGCGCGACGGAGTACGAGGCGACGTTGCGGATGGTCACCGCCTTGGCGGCGCCGCCCTCGACCAGCACCTCGGCGACCACCAGCCCGGCGGGCGTGTCCAGGCGCACCGTGGTGACCGGCTCGACCACCGGCACCATCCCGGTCTCGACCAGCACCGTGGCCACCCCGATGGTGCCGTGCCCGCACATCGGCAGCAGTCCGGAGACCTCGATGTAGAGCACCCCGAAGTCGGCGTCCGGCCGGGTCGGCGGCTGCAGGATGGCACCGCTCATCGCGGCGTGCCCGCGCGGCTCGTACATCAGCAGGGTGCGGAAGTGGTCCAGGTGCTGCTGGAAGTGCACCCGGCGCTCGGCCATGGTGGCGCCGGGGATGACGCCGAAGCCGCCGGTGATCACCCGGGTCGGCATGCCCTCGGTGTGCGAGTCGACGGCGTGGAACACGTGACGGCTGCGCATGGCTGACAACTCCCATGTGGTAGCGGTTGGTTGAGGCCGGCTGCCCCCGCAGCCGGCCGGGCGGTCACGGACTACGCGAGCCCCTCGGCCAGTGCCTTCTCGGTGGCCGCGCGCACGGCCGCCTCGACCTCCGGCGCCAGCGGCTGCCGCGGCGCCCGGACCGGACCGCCGGGGCGCCCGGCGATGTCCATGGAGAGCTTGATGGCCTGGACGAACTCGGTCTTGGAGTCCCAGCGCAGCAGCGAGTGCAGCGACTTGTACAGCGGCAGCGCGATCTCCAGGTTGTGCTCGACGGCCGCGCGGTAGAGCGCCACCGAGGCCTCCGGCAGCGCGTTCGGGTATCCGGCGATCCAGCCGACCGCACCGGCCAGCGCCAGCTCCAGCAGCACGTCGTCGGCCCCGATCAGCAGGTCCAACCCGGGGGCCAGCTCGGCGAGTTCGTACGCCCGGCGGACGTCCCCGCTGAACTCCTTGACGGCCACGATCGAGCCCTCGCCGTGCAGTCGGGCGAGCAGCGCGGGCACCAGGTCGACCTTGGTGTCGATCGGATTGTTGTACGCGACGACGGGCAGGCCCGCCTTGGCGACCTCCGCGTAGTGCGCGCGCACCGCGTCATGGTCGGCCCGGTAGGCGTTCGGCGGCAGCAGCAGGACGGAGCCCGCCCCGGCCTCGGCGGCCTGCTCGGCCCAGCGGCGGGACTCGGCGCTGCCGTACGCGGCGACCCCGGGCATGACCCGGGAGCCGTCGCCGGCCGCCTCGATCGCCACCTCGACGACCCGGGCGCGCTCCTCGGCGGTGAGCGTCTGGTACTCGCCCAGCGAGCCGTTGGGGACGACCCCGTCGCAGCCGGACTCGATCAGCCAGCGGACGTGCTCGGCGTAGGCGTCGTAGTCGACGGAGAGGTCCGGGCGCAGCGGGATCGCGGTGGCGACCATGACGCCGCGCCAGGGACGGGTGGTGTCGTGCTGGGTGATGGACACGTTGAGCTCCTTGGTGAGGTGTGACATTTTATAAACGGGAACAGGCCGGAGACAAGAGTCCCCGCCCCGCGCGTTCGACGGACTGCCGGACTGCCGGACTGCCGGACTAGCCGTCACCCGAGGCCGACGCCGACCCCGGACCCGATACCGAACCCGAGCCGGAATCCGACACCGCTCCCCCCGCCGCCAGCTGCGCCAACGGCACCGGGCAGGCCAGCGGCCGCCGATCGGCCCCGGACTCCGCGGCACCCGACAGACAGGCCACCGCCGGACCGCACATCCGCCCCTGGCACCAGCCCATCCCCGCCCGGGTGAGCAGCTTGACGGTCCGGGGATCGCCCGCGCCGAGCTCCTCCACCGCCTCCCGGATCCGCGCGACCGGCACTTCCTCGCACCGGCACACATCGGTCTCCGGCCGCAGCCACCCGGTCCAGCCGGCCCCCGGCCGGTGGGCGGCCGCCATCAGTTCGGCGAAGGCCCGCAGCCGTGCCCGCCGGCGCCGCAGCGCCGGCGCCGGAAGCGCCCCGGCGATCGCGTGCGCGGCCAGCTCCCCCTCGACCAGTGCGAGGTCCGCGCCGCCGACGCCGTTGGTCTCCCCCGCCGACCACAGCCCCGGCACCGAGGTGCGCAGCCCCGCGTCGACCCGCAGCGCGACCGCCCCGTCCGGCCCGGTCAGGGTGTCGGCGCCCAGCTCGGTGGCGAGGTCGATCTGCGGCAGCAGCCCGTGCCCGACGGCCAGCGCGTCGCAGTCGATCCGCCGCTCGGTGCCGGGGCGCGGCCGCCAGTCCGCGTCCAGCCGGGCCACCGTGACCCCGGTGACCCGGTCCGTCCCGTGCACTTCCACGACGGCGCTGCGCCGCCGCAGCCGGACCCGGTGCCGCAGCAGCGCACTGCCGTGCCCGGCGCCCTCGACCAGCTTGGCGGGGACGGCCGCCAGCACGTCGGGGCGCCGGGCGTACCCGAGGTAGTCGCCGGCCTCGACCACCGCCGGAACCTCCGCCCCGGCACTGACCAGCGAGGAGGCCGCCGCCAGCAGCAGCGGTCCGCTGCCGGCCACCACGATCCGCCGCCCGGGCAGCACCAGCCCGGCCTTGAGCATCGCCTGCGCGCCGCCCGCGGTGACCACCCCGGGCAGGGTCCAGCCGGGGAAGGGCAGCTGCCGCTCGTACGCCCCGGTGGCGAGCAGCACCGTCCGGGCCAGGACGGTGTCCCGGTCGGCGGCCCGCGGCCCCCGGGTGACGTGCACCGCGAAGCCGTCCCCGGTCCGCTCCAGCGCCCAGACCTGGTGGCCACCCCGGAACTCGGCCCGCTCGGCGGAGTCGAGCCGCGAGGCCAGCCCGGTGTAAGTCGACCAGCCGTGGTGCAGCCGGTCCGGACGGGCCGCGCCCAGTCCGGGCGCGGGGTGCCGGTAGTACTGCCCGCCGGTGCTCTGCCCGCCGTCCAGCAGGACGCAGCTCAGCCCGAGTTCGGCGGCGGTGACGGCGGCGGCCAGCCCGGCGGGCCCGGCCCCGACCACCGCGAGGTCGTAGCGGGAGTCACGGGGGTCAGACGGCGAGGTCGGCACGGCCGTGGCCCTCCTGGGTGGTGACGACGGTGCCCGGCTCGGCGGGCAGCAGACAGGTGCGCTGGTTGGGGCGGCCGTCCACGGTGGCCAGGCAGTCGAAGCAGGAGCCGATCCCGCAGAACGCCCCGCGCGGGCGCCCGCCGATCCGGGTGGTGCGCCAGGCGAGCACGCCGTCGGCCCAGAGCGCGGCGGCGATCGACTGCCCGGACAGGGCGGGGACGGGCCGCCCGTCGAACTCGATGTGGTGGGCGGGCCCGGGCCGGGCCTCGACCAGCCCGGCGGGGGTGCGGGGACGACGGGTCACGGCTTCTCCAAGGAGTCTGACGCGGCCGGGAACCGGTCCGCACGGAACGGCGCGAGGTCCAGCTCCGGCTGCTTCCCGGTCAGCTGCTCGCTGATCAGCAGCCCGGTGGCCGGCGCCAGCCCGATCCCGGCGCCCTCGTGGCCGCAGGCGTGGTGGAGCCCGGGCACCCGGGGGTCGGCCCCGACGGCGGGCAGGTGGTCCGGCAGGTACGGGCGGAAGCCCCGGTAGACGCGCATCACGGTGACGTCCGCGAGCACCGGGAACAGCGCCGCGGCCTGGCCGGCCAGCCGGCGCAGCACCTCCTGGGACAGGGTGCGGTCGAAGCCGACCCGCTCCCGGCTGGCCCCGATCAGCACCGGCCCGCCGGGGGTGCCCTCGACCACGGCGGAGGTCTGCAGCCCGGCCGAGCCGCTGGCGACGTCGGCCACGTAGTCGGCGGCGTAGACCTTGTGCCGGACGATCCTCGGCAGCGGCTCGGTGACCAGTACGAAGCCGCGCCGGGGCAGCACCGGCAGATGCACTCCGGCGAGGGCGGCCAGCTCGCCGCCCCAGGTGCCGGCCGCGTTGACCACGGCGGGCGCGGCCAGTCGGCGCCGGTCGGTCCGTACGCCGCGCACCGCGCCGTCCGGCCCCAGGTCCACGGCCGTCACGCTCTCCCCGGTGATCAGCTCGGCACCCATCCGGCGGGCCTCGCGCAGCAGGTGGGCGGCGGCCAGGGCGGGCTGGACCTGGGCGTCCTGGGGGTAGTGGAAGCCGCCGGCCAGCCCGGGGGCGAGGTGCGGCTCCAGCTCGCGCAGCCGCTCGGCCGGGACCTCCTCGGCGGCCACCCCGGCCGCGGCCTGCCCGGCGGCGAAGTCCCGCAGCGCCTGCTGCCCGGCCGCCGTCGAGGCGACCACCACGCCGCCCTTGGGCTCGTACTCCACGGCCGGACCGAGGTCCTCGGCGAGCTCGCGCCAGAGCCGGGTGCTGAGCAGGGCGAGGTCGAGCTCGGGCCCGGGTTCCTTGTCGGAGACCAGCAGGTTGCCCTCGCCCGCCCCGGTGGTGCCCCCGGCCACCGGCCCGCGGTCGACGACGGCGACGGCGAGCCCGGCACGGGCGGCGTAGTAGGCGCAGGCGGCGCCGACGACTCCGGCGCCGACCACGACGACATCCAGGGGAGGTCTCTGGGTCTTCAGCACGCCAGTAATATGTCACATGCCATCAACGCTGCCAAGACCGCCAGGAGCGGCAGGACGCGAAAAGCCCCGGCCCGCCGCGGGAGGCGGCGGGCCGGGGCTTCACGAGGACCTACCGGCTCAGGTGATGTCGTCCATCTGCTCGTGCCGCCCGGCCGACACCGGCGCGGCACTGGCTGTCGGCGCCGCCGAGGCGCGCACCGACTCCGCACCGTCGACCTCCTGCACCGTGAGGTCCAGGTGCGAGGCCTCCTCGTCGTCCAGGTCGGCGTCCGGGTTGTTGCGCCGCTTGCGCCGGTCGTTGAGCAGCGCGACGGCCACCGCGGCGAAGTACAGCGCCCAGATCGGCATGGCCAGCAGCAGCATGCTGATCGGGTCGGCGCCCGGGGTGGCGAACGCGGTGAACACGGTGATGCCCATGACCATCCCGCGCCACCAGCTGAGCAGCCGCTTGCCGGTCACGATACCGACCATGTTGAGCATCACCAGCAGCAGCGGGAACTCGAAGCCCAGACCGAAGACCAGCACCATCCGGGTGGCGACGTCGAAGTAGTCCTCGGGCGGCAGGATCGGCGTCGTCGTGTTCGGGGTGAACGAGATCAGCATCTCGACCATGGTCGGCATCACCCAGATGGCGCAGGCCACACCCGTCAGGAACAGCGGGGCGCCGCAGGCCATGAAGATGACCGCGTACTTCTTCTCGTGCCTGTGCAGACCGGGCGCCACGAAGGCCCACACCTGGTACAGCCAGACCGGGACGGCCGCCACCACGCCCGCGGTCAGCGAGACCTTCAGCATCCAGTTGAAACCGGCGGTGAGGCCGATGTTGGACACCTGGGCGCAACGACCGTGGTAGTCGCCCGAGTTCCGCCTGTCGCACTGCGGCAGCGGCTGGAGCAGGAAGTTCTCGATCTGCTTGTGGTAGATCGCCGCGATGATCGCGAACAGCACGATCGCCAGGACCGACTTGACCACGCGGTTGCGCAGTTCCCGCAGGTGGTCGGCGAGGGCCATCCGCCCCTCAGGATCCTTGGGCTCCTTCTTCGGCGCCTTGGAGAGCTTGCTCAACCCCGGTCCTCAACTCGTGCGTCGAGGCCCGCCGGTCGACGGGCCTCCATGGTCGTGTGCGTCGCCTGCGTCGCCTGCGTCGCGTACATCACGTCCGTCACGTACGCCGCGCTCAGTGCGGGCGGTCGTCGGGCGCGGACGGCCCGGCGCCCGACTCGGCCACCGGCCGGGCCGTGGCCGACGCGCCCGGAGCCGTCTGGATGGTCTTGACCGACGACCGCGCCGCGCCGTCGACCCGCGGCACGGCCGGCGCCGCGCTCCCGGCCGAGGCGCCGTCCGAGCGCATCGCCTTGGTCTCGCTCCTCAGGATCCGCAGCGACTGCCCCAGCGAACGCGCCAGATCGGGCAGTCGCTTGGATCCGAACAGCACGATGGCGAACACCGCGATCACCACGATCGCGGTCACCGACAAGCGCATGCGCCGACCACCTTCAGCCTCCACGGCCCGACAGGCCGCCCGCCGCGGATGGTAACCGCTGCGGATGACGCCCCGACGACGGCCGCCCGAACAGGACAGCGGCTCCCGGTTCGCAGTTCAGGAGCCACTTGAGAGCGTAACCCGCCCCTACCTCGGTACAGCAGCCCCCGTACCGCCGATGCCCCGGTGTGCCACCCGAAATTCCGCCTAACGGTTCGGAACCGCCGAGGCCAGCTCCCCCGCCGCCTCGGTCAGCGCCCGCGAGGCCGCGTCCACGCCCTTGGCCAGCGCCCGTACGTCCATCCAGAGCCGGATCGCGAGGACCCCGAGGACCAGCAGGCCCGCGGTTGCGAGCAGGACGGCGGCGACGAGCATCCAGGACATGCGCCCCACCCTATCGCCAGGTGCGCGCTACCCCTCGGCCGGGACGAGCCGCATGGTGCGGACCCCAGCCCCGGTGAGCGCCTCGACGATCTTCTCCCCGGCCGGCTTGCGCACCGCAGCCCCGCAGAGCGGACAACCGAAGCTGTAGTGCGCCTGCGCCGGGGTCCGACCGAGGGTCAGCCGGAACTCCTCGGCCGGGAGCTCCACCTTCTCCCGGCACTCCGAGCAGTACACCTTGAATCTGGTCCCGGGCTCCACCGGTCAGACCTGCCCCTCCCCGTAGGCGGCCAGCGCCTCCCGCGCGGCCGAGCGCGCCTGCTCGGCCAGCTCCGGCGGCGAGACGATCCGGCCGTCCCGGCCCAGCCGCAGCGCCAGCGGGCGCAGCTGGGAGGGGTCGGCGCTGCGCAGGGTGATCCGCAGCCCGCCGTCGGGCAGCTCCTCGGCGCGGTCGTGGGTGTAGTACTCGGCCACCCAGCGCCCGCCGGAGGAGACCTCCACCACCACCTCGGGGTCGTCCGCCGCCGGGTTGACCAGCCCGCCGCTCAGGTCGCGCGGCTCGCGCCGGGGCGGGTCGGCCGGGACGTCCAGGACGCGGATCTCGGCGACCCGGTCCAGCCGGAACATCCGGTGGTCCTCGGAGGTTCGGCACCAGGCCTCGAGGTAGGTGTGGCCCTCGGTGAGCAGCCGGATCGGGTCGACCTCGCGCTCGGTCATCCCGCCGCGCCCGTGCGAGTAGTAACGCAGCCAGAGCCGACGGCCCTCGCTGAGCGCGCGGTCGATGTCGGCGAAGACGTGACTCTCGGCCTCGAAGGTCACGCCGACCCGGGCACTGCCCTCGGCGCTCTCCCCGGCCGCGTTCTCGATCTTGGCGACGGCCCGGGTGAGCGCCTCCCGGTCCCCGGCCCGCAGGCCCGGCAGCCCGGCCACCGCGCGGGCGGCCACCAGCAGCGCGGTGGCCTCGTCGGCGGCCAGCCGCAGCGGCTGGGCCACGTCGTCGACGTTGTGCCACCAGATCCGCTCGCCGTCGGTGTCGATGTCGAGCAGGTCGCCGCCACGGAAACTGGTGCCGCACATCGGCAGCACGTTGAGGTCCCCGATCAGCTCGCGCTCGCTGATCCCGAAGGCCCGGGCCACCTCGGCGACCTCGGCCCCGGGCCGCTCGCGCAGGTAGGTGACCAGCGACAGCATCCGTCGCGTCTGGTCGATCGCATTACTCATGCCCGTACGTCCTCCGAGTCCAGCCCCGCGACCGCCCGCAGCCGGTCGATCACATCCGCCCGCAGCTCCTCCGGCCCGAGCACCAGCACGTCCGGCCCGAACTCCGCGAGGTCGGCGCCCAGCCCGTTGCCGTACGGGATCTCCAGCTCGTCCCAGCCCTCGTCCACCCGGCTGCTGTTCAGCGCCTTGGTGCGCAGCGGGAAGCCGGCCCCCCGGCGGACCCGGACGGTCGCGGTGGCGGTGGCGCCCTCCCCGGCGAACTTGGCCACCGTGGCCCGCACGTCCACGTGCTCGGGCACCGTCCCGAGGAAGGCCCCGTTCTTCGCCTTCACCTTGCCGGTGATCCGGCTGAGCCGGAACACCCGGGCGTCACCCCGGTCGCGGTCGTACCCGGCCAGGTACCAGTGCCCGCGCCAGCACTCCAGCGCCCACGGCTCGACGCTGCGCTGCTCGACGGCGGCGGCCCCGGCCTTGCGGTACTCGAAGGTCACCGGACGGCGGTCCCGGGCGGCGGTGAGCAGCGGCTCGAACGCGGCCTCCCGGGCGGGGATGCGCGGCTCCAGGGCGGTCCGGCCCTCGGCCTCGCTGAACGGCACCCCGGCCGCGCGCAGCTTCTGCAGCGCGCCGCTGGCCGCGCCGGACATCTTGGCCTGCTGCCAGACCCGGGCGGCCAGGGTCAGCGCGGCCGCCTCCTCTGCGTCCAGCGCGATCTCGGGCAGCCGGTTGCGGTCGGCGCGGGCGAGGTAGCCGAGCTCGCCGTCCAGGGCGCTCTCGTCGACGTCGATCACCAGGCCGAGCTCGCGCAGGTCGTCCTTGTCCCGCTCGAACATCCGGTTGAAGGCGTCCTCGCTGCTGTTCTGCCAGGCCTCACGGTACGCCTCGACGGATTCCCGCAGCTCCTTCTTGGAGAGCGGACGTCTGGTGTTCATCAGGCACAGGGCGAGATTCATCAGCCGCTCTGCCTTGGCGATCGCCATCGCTGACCCTTCCGGTGTGCCGCGCCGCGCGCGGGGTGCGCCAACCGGGCGATCCTCACCCGGCGGGACCGACCGTACCGGTAGCGGTACGCACTGCAAAAGCCGCGTCCCACGCCTGATCCCCACGACGTGCCGTTCGGGCCCGAACACGGCCTCGGGCCGGGCCCCCGGAGAGGTCCGGCCCGAGGTCAGGGCAGGCTCAGACGGCCAGCAGGTCGACCACGAAGATCAGGGTCGAACCGGCCGGGATGGCCGGGGTCGGCGACTGGTTGCCGTACGCCAGGTGCGAGGGGATGGTCAGCTCGCGGCGACCACCGACCTTCATGCCGACGACGCCCTGGTCCCAGCCCTTGATGACGCGGCCGCCGCCCAGCGGGAAGCGGAACTCGTTGGGGCTCCGGTTCCAGCTCGCGTCGAACTCCTCGCCGGTCTCGAAGGTCACGCCGACGTAGCGGACGCTGACGTTCTGACCCTTCTTGGCCTCCGCGCCGTCGCCCACGACGATGTCACGGATCTGCAGCTCCGCCGGGGCGTCGCCGATCGGGAAGTCGATCTCAGGCTTCTCGTTGAGGTTGACGCTCACAGTCCCTCTTCTCACGTTCGCGTTGCTTACACGACCAAGCGGCGGGCACCCGCACCCGGTCCGTTCCTGGACCACGGTACGGGCGCCCGCCGCCCGTAGGGCTCCGGCCACGCGGCCGGACCCGAAGGTCACACGCCCTCTATTGTCACCCGAAAGTGGATCAGCCCTGACCCGCGTCCAGAATGTCCACCACGAAGACCAGGGTCGCACCGGGCGGGATGTCGCCCTGGCCCTTGTCCCCGTAGCCCAGCGAGGCCGGGATCACCAGCTCGACCCGGCTGCCGACGGTCTGACCCACCAGCCCCTGGTCCCAGCCCTGGATGACCTGGCCGCCGCCGACCGGGAAGGAGAATGCCTGGCCCTTGCTGAGCGAGGAGTCGAAGATCTTGCCGTCCTTGGCCAGCGCGCCGGTGTACTGGACGACGACCTTCTCGCCCTTCTCCACCGTCGGCCCGGTGCCCTTGATCAGGACGTGGGTCTTCAGCTCGGTCGGGTCCTTGGCGCCCGCCACCGGGGTGATGTCGGCCGGCTTCTTGCCGTTGTCCTTGACCTGCGGGAAGTCCGCCGGCGGCGGGGTGACGGTACCGCTCACCACGGCGTCGGGCGCGTTGCTGTTGCGGATGTCGATCACGAAGATCAGGTCGTCCTTGGCACCGATCGACATGTCCGGCTTGCCCTGCGAGCCGAAGGCGGCGGCCGGCGGGGCCACCACCAGCAGCCGGCTGCCGGCCTTCTTCCCGACCACGGCCTGGTCCAGCGCCGGGATCAGCGCGTCGGTGCCGGCCTGGAAGATCTGCGGCTTGCCCTTGTTGTCGTACGAGCTCGGGATGTCCTTGCCGGTGTTCCAGTCCTTGGCGGTGTAGTCCACCGAGGTCCAGGAGTTCTTGTCCACCTTGGGGCCGTTGCCCTCGGACAGCACCTTCACCACGAAGGAGCCGTCGGACTTGTCGCCCGGCACCTGGATGTCGGCCTTCTTGCCGAAGTCACCGGTGACCGTCGGCAGCACCTTGGCGCTGTCCTTGATCGGCGGCACCGGCTCGGCGCTCGGCGTGGGCGGCGCGGTTGCCACATCCGGCTTGGCGGCCGAGGCGCTGTCCTTGGAGGAGTCGTCCTTGTTCACCAGGTAGAGCGTGATGCCGCTGCCGACCAGCAGCACGGCCAGCACCGTGCCGAGGATCACGCCCAGCTTGCCCACGCTCGGCGGGTTCTCGTCGTACCCGGCCTCCGAGCTGTCGGCCTTGCGCACGTTGCTGGCGAAGATCTGCGGGGCGTCGTCCGTCGTGGTGCCACCCGTGGCGCGCGACTGCTCGCCGGGCTGCGCCCAGCCGGCCTGCTGCGCCAGGATCGCCGGGGGAACGACGATCGACTCGCGATCCCCGGCAACCGGGCCGCCGGGACGAGAGGCGGCCGGGTCACCCGCAGAGCTGTCGTTCGCCGCGGTGCCGGCCCCGCCCGGGCTCGGCGTCTTCTCAGTCATGACTCCCCATCCATCTCGCCACGAGGTCTTCCAGGTCTACGCCCGGCGTGCTGACCGCCGGCCTGCCGCCGCACCGCCCGCCCCGGACCTCGGCGCCGGGCGGCGCCTGCCACAGTGCGAGGGCAGTATGACAGCTCAGGATGAGGGCGGACGCTTCGTTGTACGAGCGTCCGCCCAAGCGTACGGAATCCTGCGGGTGACTTCCTAGAGCGCCCGCTAGACGGCTTCCAGGATGTCGATCACGAAGACCAGCGTGGAGTTCGCCGGCACCGCACCCTGCGCCTGGTCCTTGTACCCGAGCGCCGGCGGCACCACCAGCTGGATCCGGCTGCCCACGTTCTGCCCGACCAGGCCCTTGTCCCAGCCCTCGATCACGCTGCCGGTGCCGATCTGCACCGCCTGCGCGCCACCGTGCGTCCAGGAGGCGTCGAACTGCTGCCCGTTGCTCCACAGCACCCCGGTGTACTGCACCACCAGGGTCTGCCCGGGCTTGACCGGCTTGCCCTCGCCCTTGATCAGCACCGACTGCTGCAGGTCGGTGGGTGCGGCCTGCCCGGCCGGGATGGTGATCGTCACCGGCGCCTTGCCGTTGTCCTTGACCTGCGGCAGCGTCGCGGCGGGCTGGGTCATGGTCCCGGTCAGGGTGGCGTCCTGCGGCAGGCTCTCGACGATGTCCAGCACGAACACCACGGTGTCCCCCGAGCCCACGCCCAGCTGGCCGGAGCCCTTGTCCGCGAAGGCCGCCGCCGGCGGGGCCACCACCAGCAGCCGGGTGCCCACCTTCTTGCCGATCACGCTCTGGTCCAACGCCGGCACCAACTGCCCGCTGCCGGCCTGGTAGAGCTGCGGCTTGCCGTTGTCGTCGTACGAGCTGGGCAGGTCCTTGCCGGTGGTCCAGTCCTTCGCCGAGTAGTTGACGGTCACCCAGTCGCCCTTGTTGACCGTCGACCGATCGCCCTCGACCACCGTGTTCACCACGAACTGACCGCTCGGCTGCTGGCCCTCGGGGATGGCGATGGTGGCCTTGCTGCCGAAACCGCCACCCGAAAGAGTGGGCATCGGCGAGGCCTCGGAGACCGGCGTGGGCACCGTCGGCGCGGCCGTCGCGGTGGACGGCGTCGCCGGGCCGGCCGCCTTGGTCGAGCTGCTGCAGGCGACCGCGAGCAGCAGCGGCAGGGTGAGAAGCAAACCGGCGGTGCGGCGCACGGTGGTCCTAACTGTCGGTCGAAGTCGGCTCTCGTGACTCGACGGACAGCGTATGCCCGGCACGCGTCCGGCCCCGGTAGACACCACCGGGGCCGGACACGCCATCGTGATCATGGCGCCTCGATCACGTTCGGGGCCTACATCCCCGCGATCAGCTTCTCCACCCTCTCGTCCACCGAACGGAACGGGTCCTTGCACAGCACCGTGCGCTGCGCCTGGTCGTTCAGCTTCAGGTGCACCCAGTCCACCGTGAAGTCCCGCCGCTGCTCCTGCGCCCGCCGGATGAAGTCCCCGCGCAGCCGGGCCCGGGTGGTCTGCGGCGGAATCGACTTGGCCTCGAAGGTCTTGAGGTCGGTGGTCACCCGCTGCGCCTGGCCCTTGCCCTGGAGCAGGTAGAACAGGCCGCGGCGGCGGTGGATGTCGTGGTACGCGAGGTCGATCTGGGCCACCCGCGGGTTGGACATGCTCATCTGGTGCTTCTCGCGGTAGCGCTCGATGAGCTTGTACTTCATGATCCAGTCGATCTCGGTGGCCACCCCGTCGAGCCGCTCGGTGCGCACGGCCTCCAGGGTGCGGCCCCACAGGTCGAGCACCCGGGCGATGGTGCCGGTGTTGATCCCCTTGCGGTCGGCGAACTCCAGGGCCTTGGAGTAGTACTCCTCCTGGATGTCCAGCGCGCTCGCCTCGCGACCGTTGGCCAGGCGCACCTGGTGGGTGCCGGTGAGGTCGTGGCTGACCTCGCGGATCGCCCGGATCGGGTTCTCCAGGGTGAGGTCGCGCATCACCACGCCGGCCTCGATCAACCGCAGCACCAGGTCGGTGGCGCCGACCTTGAGCAGCGTGGTGGTCTCGGACATGTTGGAGTCGCCGACGATCACGTGCAGCCGACGGTAGCGCTCGGCGTCCGCGTGCGGCTCGTCCCGGGTGTTGATGATCGGACGGGAGCGGGTGGTCGCCGAGCTGACGCCCTCCCAGATGTGCTCGGCCCGCTGGCTGACGCAGTACACCGCGCCGCGCGGGGTCTGCAGCACCTTGCCCGCGCCGCAGATCAACTGGCGGGTCACCAGGAACGGGATCAGCACGTCGGCCAGCCGGGAGAACTCGCCGTGCCGGGCCACCAGGTAGTTCTCGTGGCAGCCGTAGGAGTTGCCGGCCGAGTCGGTGTTGTTCTTGAAGAGGTAGACGTCCCCCGCGATGCCCTCCTCGTGCAGCCGCCGCTCGGCGTCCACCAGGAGTCCTTCGAGGATGCGCTCGCCCGCCTTGTCGTGCGTCACCAGCTCGACCACGTCGTCGCACTCGGGGGTGGCGTACTCGGGGTGGGAGCCGACGTCGAGGTAGAGCCGGGCACCGTTGCGCAGGAAGACGTTGCTGCTGCGGCCCCAGGAGACGACCCGGCGGAACAGGTACCGCGCCACCTCGTCCGGCGACAGCCGTCGCTGCCCGCGGAACGTGCAGGTCACACCGTACTCGTTCTCCAGCCCGAAAATCCGGCGGTCCATGAGCACTCCATTCTGGTCGGAGCTGTCCGAAACCGCCTCCACGACGACGTGCGTCGCAGGGGCACCGGAGTCCCGTGCGGCGATCGCCTCGCCGCCCGGGACTCCGCAGGCACTACTCGTCCGACGGCGGGGTGGCCGCCGGGTTCTCCTCGTCGTCCACCTCGGCGGACTGGTCCCCGTCGAGCAGCCGGCCGAGCTGGTTGCCCAGGATCCGCTTGAACTTGCGCTGCTGGAACCGCTGGCGGTCGAGGACCGCGACCTCCAGCTGCTCCGGGGTGAGGGTGCGCGGGCTGCCGCCGTTGGGGTCGCGGGCGAGCGAGTCCACGGCCACCTTCACCGCCTCGGTCAGGCTCAGGCCGACGCGGTGGCGCTGGCCCAGGTAGTTGCCGATCGAGTCGGCGTTGCCGCCGACCACGACGTAGTTCTTCTCGTCGACGACCGAGCCGTCCGGGGTGAGCCGGTAGATCTGGTCGTTGTCGGCGGTGCGGCCGACCTCGGCCACGATCAGCTCGACCTCGTACGGCTTCTCGCCGACCGAGGAGAAGATGGTGCCCAGGGTCTGGGCGTACACGTTGGCGAGGCCCCGGGCGGTGACGTCGGCCCGGTCGTAGGAATAGCCGCGCAGGTCGGCGTAGCGGACGCCGCCGATGCGCAGGTTCTCGAACTCGTTGTAGCGACCGACCGCCGCGAAGGCGATCTTGTCGTAGATCTCGGAGACCTTGTGGAGGGCTCTGGAGGTGTTCTCCGCGACGAAGACGATGCCGTCGGCGTAGGTGAGCACGACCACGCTGCGGCCGCGCGCGATGCCCTTGCGGGCGTACTCCGCGCGGTCCGCCATGGCCTGCTGGGGCGAGACGTAGAACGGTGTCGACACCGGCGGTCGTCCCTTTCCTGTGAGGTGATGGCTAGATCAGCGGGGCCTGCGGGCCGTTGGGGCGGGTCAGGCGCTCGTCGGTGATGGCGACGGTGGTCTGCGCGACCTCCGCCTCGGTGAGGCGGCGGAAGCCGTCCTCGGTGATGAGCGAGACGATCGGGAAGATCTTCCGCGCCAGGTCCGGGCCACCGGTGGCGGAGTCGTCGTCCGCCGCGTCGTAGAGCGCCTGGACGACCAGGGTGACGGCCTGGTCGGCCGTCAGGTCGTCGCGGTAGAGCTTCTTCATCGAGCCGCGGGCGAAGACCGAGCCCGAACCGGTGGCGGCGAAGCCGCGTTCCTCGGAACGCCCGCCGGTGACGTCGTAGTTGAAGATCCGGCCACGGCCGCGGTCCAGGTCGTAGCCCGCGAACAGCGGCACGACCGCGAGGCCCTGCATCGCCATGCCCAGGTTGCCCCGGATCATGGTGGTGAGCCGGTTGGCCTTGCCCTCCAGGGAGAGCGTGGTGCCCTCGATCTTCTCGTAGTGCTCCAGCTCCAGCTGGAACAGCCGGACCATCTCGACCGCGAGGCCGGCGGTGCCGGCGATGCCGACCGCGCTGTACTCGTCGGCCGGGAACACCTTCTCGATGTCGCGCTGGGCGATGACGTTGCCCATGGTCGCCCGGCGGTCACCGGCGATCACCACACCGCCGTCGAAGACCGCGGCCACGATCGTGGTCCCGTGCGGCGCCTCAACCACGGCGCCCTCGGGGAGCCCGGCCCGGCCGGGGAGCAGCTCCGGCTTGTGCTCGGCGAGGAAGTCGAGGAACGAGGACGACCCCGGGGTCAGGAAGGCAGCCGGTAGACGCCCGGTGCCACGAGTGTTGGCTTCCACACGATTCCTTCCAGGTAGCTTGAAGCGCGCAATGCCCGCACCCTACCCGCCGACGATCACTGTCCACGCCTGGAGGGGCCGGTGCCGGGCGGCCGGGCGGCCGACGCCGCCCGACCGCCCAGGACTGTCGCGACCGTGAATTCCCGAATACCGGGGACGGGCTATTGCCCACCCTTTTGGACAAAGCCCCTCACGAAATCTTCCGCGTTCGACTCCAGGACCTCGTCGATTTCGTCCAGCACCGCGTCGACGTCGTCGCTCAGCTTTTCCTGGCGCTCCTTGAGGTCGTCGGAATTCTGGGTTTCCGCGGCCTGCTCCTCTACCTCCTCGGAGGAGCGGTTTGCCCGCTGCTGGCCGCCGCCGGTGTCCTTGCTCGCCATTTCCCTCACCCCGCTCGAATCGTCTGGCACGGTTTGGCTGGTCGGTCGTTGCCGGTTGGCACCGACCCTATACACAAGGTGCGACTGCCGCTCCCGGTTTGCCGGTGGCGCTTCCTGTCCAACACCCGCTGCCACCCCGGATGATTCCCATTCGGCGGACGTTCACCCATGGTGATCGAAAAGTTACCCGCCGGCCAGGACGCGGAGCAGGTCCTCCGCCGTGCGGCAGCGGTCCAGCAGCTCCTTGACGTGGTTCCGGGTGCCGCGCAGCGGCTCCAGCGTGGGCACCCGCTGCAACGAGTCCCGGCCCGGCAGGTCGAAGATCACCGAGTCCCAGGAGGCCGCCGCGACGTGGTCCGCGTACTGCTCCAGGCAGCGCCCGCGGAAGTACGCCCTGGTGTCCTCCGGGGGCTTGGAGACGGCCCGCTCGACCTCCTCCTCGGACACCAGCCGCTCGAACCGGCCACGGGCCACCAGGCGGTTGTAGAGGCCCTTCTCGGGCCGTACGTCGCTGTACTGGAGGTCGACCAGGTGCAGCCGCGGGTTGTCCCACTCCAGGGCGTCCCGGCTGCGGTAGCCCTCCAGGATCTCCCGCTTGGCGATCCAGTCCAGTTGCCGGGAGAGCGACATCGGGTCGCGCTCCAGCCGCCCGAGGACGTCCTCCCAGCGCGTCAGCACGTCCACGGTCTGCTCGTCGGCGTCGGTGCCGAAGCGGTCCTCGACGTACTTGCGGGCCAGTTCGAAGTACTCGAGCTGGAGCTGGACGGCGGTGAGCTTGCGCCCGTTGCGCAGGGTGATCAGGTGCTTGAGCGTCGGGTCGTGGGAGACCCGGTGCAGGGTGCGCACCGGTTGGTCGACGGCGAGGTCGGAGGCGATGAAGGAGTCCTCGATCATCGACAGGACCAGCGAGGTGGTGCCCAGCTTGAGGTAGGTGGAGATCTCGGAGAGGTTGGCGTCCCCGATGATCACGTGCAGCCGGCGGTACTTCTCGGCGTCGGCGTGCGGCTCGTCCCGGGTGTTGATGATCGGCCGCTTGAGGGTGGTCTCCAGGCCGACCTCGACCTCGAAGTAGTCCGCCCGCTGGCT
The DNA here is from genome assembly GCF_044768305.1 of Kitasatospora sp. NPDC101155. NCBI lineage: Bacteria > Bacillati > Actinomycetota > Actinomycetes > Kitasatosporales > Streptomycetaceae > Kitasatospora > Kitasatospora sp. NPDC101155. The sequence continues at coordinate 203,910 of NZ_JBIWPN010000012.1, forward strand.
GATCTGGAAGCCGTTCGAAGAACCGTCCTGGCCGATGCCGACCCGGCCGGCGCCGGCGACCACCTGGCGGGAGACGAAGAACGGGGTGAGGTGGCGGACGATGTCGGCGAACGGCGTCGCCCGCTTCATCAGGTAGTTCTCGTGGGTGCCGTAGGAGGCGCCCTTGTTGTCGGTGTTGTTCTTGTACAGGTGGATGGTCTGCCCATTGGGCAGCTCCAGCGCGCGCTGCGCGGCGGCCGCCATGATCCGCTCGCCGGCTTTGTCCCACAGCACAGCGTCGCGCGGGTTGGTCACCTCGGGCGAGCTGTACTCGGGGTGCGCGTGGTCCACGTAGAACCGGGCCCCGTTGGTGAGGATCACGTTGGCGAGGCCGATGTCCTCGTCGGTCAGCTGGCTGGCGTCCGCCACCTCGCGCGCGAGGTCGAAGCCCCGCGCGTCGCGCAGCGGGTTCTCCTCCTCGAAGTCCCAGCGGGCCCGCCGTGCCCGGTGCATCGCCGCCGCGTAGGCGTTGACGATCTGGGACGAGGTGAGCATGGCGTTGGCGTTGGGGTGCCCGGGCACGGAGATCCCGTACTCGGTCTCGATGCCCATCACGCGCCGTACGGTCATGCGGCCCTCCTTGCCCGGTGCGCCGCCCCCGACGGACGGAACACGCTGACGTACCGCTGAACAACACCGGCGCCGGCGATCTGCCCGCGGACGGTGGGTCGAGCCTAGAACCCGGCGCCGACCGGCGGGCCCCGAGACGCGCCGTCCGGCTGCGGGGCCGCGAGGCGCCACAGCCGGACGGTGTGCGTACAGCTCCGGGGACCGCAGTCGGCCCGGGTAACCGCGTGCTTACAGGTACTGCCCCGTGTTGGCGACAGTGTCGATGGAGCGGCCGGACTCGGCGCCCTGCTTACCGGTGACCAGCGTGCGGATGAAGACGATCCGCTCGCCCTTCTTGCCGGAGATGCGGGCCCAGTCGTCCGGGTTGGTGGTGTTGGGCAGGTCCTCGTTCTCCTTGAACTCGTCCACGCAGGCGGCGAGCAGGTGGGAGACGCGCAGACCGCGCTGACCGTGGTCGAGGAAGTCCTTGATGGCCATCTTCTTCGCGCGGTCGACGATGTTCTGGATCATCGCGCCGGAGTTGAAGTCCTTGAAGTACAGGACCTCCTTGTCACCGTTGGCGTAGGTGACCTCCAGGAAGCGGTTCTCCTCGGTCTCGGAGTACATCCGCTCCACGACCGACTGGATCATCGCCACCACCGTGGCCTCGACGGAGCCGTCGTGCTCCTTGAGGTCGTCCGGGTGGAACGGCAGCGAGTCCTTGAGGTACTTGGAGAAGATGTCCTTCGCCGCCTCGGCGTCCGGGCGCTCGATCTTGATCTTGACGTCCAGGCGGCCGGGCCGCAGGATCGCCGGGTCGATCATGTCCTCGCGGTTCGAGGCGCCGATGACGATGACGTTCTCCAGGCCCTCCACGCCGTCGATCTCGGCGAGCAGCTGCGGGACGATGGTGTTCTCCACGTCCGAGCTGACGCCCGAACCGCGGGTGCGGAACAGCGACTCCATCTCGTCGAAGAAGACGATGACGGGCGTGCCCTCGCCCGCCTTCTCCCGGGCCCGCTGGAAGACCAGGCGGATCTGCCGTTCGGTCTCGCCCACGTACTTGTTGAGCAGCTCGGGGCCCTTGATGTTGAGGAAGTAGCTCTTCCCCTGGGGGCGGCCGGTGACCTCGGCGACCTTCTTGGCCAGCGAGTTGGCGACCGCCTTGGCGATCAGCGTCTTGCCGCAGCCGGGCGGGCCGTAGAGCAGCACGCCCTTGGGCGGGCGCAGCTCGTACTCCTTGAAGAGGTCGGCGTGCAGGTAGGGCAGCTCGACCGCGTCGCGGATCAGCTCGATCTGGTTGCTCAGGCCGCCGATCTGGCGGTAGTCGATGTCCGGGACCTCCTCGAGGACCAGCTCCTCGACCTCGGCCTTCGGCACGACCTCGTACACGTAGCCGGAGCGGGGCTCCAGCAGCAGGGCGTCCCCCGCCCGGACGGTGGTCCCCCGCAGCGGTTCCGCGAGGCGCACCACGCGCTCCTCGTCGGTGTGGCCGAGGACCAGGGCCCGCTCGCCGTCCTCGAGGACCTCCTTGAGGGTGACGATCTCGCCGATGCGCTCGAAGGCCATCGCGTCCACGATGTTGAGAGCCTCGTTGAGCATCACTTCCTGGCCGCGCCGCAGCTCGTCCAGGGCGACGTTCGGGCTGACGTTGACACGGAGCTTGCGCCCGCCGGTGAAGATGTCGGCGGTGCCGTCCTCGTTCGCTTCGAGGAAGGTGCCGAAGCCGGCCGGGGGCTGTGCCAGCCGGTCCACTTCCTCCTTGAGGGCCACGATCTGGTCGCGGGCCTCGCGCAGGGTGGAGGCGAGCCGTTCGTTCTGGGCGGTCACGCCGGCCAGGTTGGTCTGGAGCTCGACGATCCGCTCTTCGAGGATTCTCGAATTGCGCGGCGAGTCGGCGAGCTTGCGGCGCAGCACGGCGATTTCCTGCTCAAGGTACGAGACCTGAGCGGCCTCCTCGGAACCACGAGCGGGCCTGCCGGTGCTGCGGTTGTAGTCGTCATCGTGGGTTGCCACGGTCCTCACCTCCTCCGGGGAGCTGGACGCTTCCAGACCCTACCTGGGACCAGGGGTCCGTAAACCCCTAGATCAAGAAAGATGGAACGGGCGTGTCCGATCTTCGCCCCAGCGTGCTTCCCCTCTGCTAAGGGGATACCCACCGCGCACCTCTCAAAGCAGGCCAGATGTATCGTCGAGCGAAGTGATATCCGATCGCGACCGCAGTGCTGGGTCCGATCGTTGTACGAATGGCGGGATTGCTCCAGGAATAGGGGCGACCCGGGACAGAAACGGCAGGGAACCATGTCGGTGACCGAGCAGACGGCGACGACCGAGGAGCTGGAGGTGTGGATCGACCAGGATCTGTGCACCGGCGACGGCATCTGCGCCCAGTACGCGCCCGAGGTCTTCGAGCTGGACATCGACGGGCTGGCGTACGTGAAGGGCCCGGACGACGAGTTGCGCCAGCAGCCCGGGGAGACCGCCCCGGTGCCGCTGACGCTCCTTCAGGACGTGGTGGACTCGGCGAAGGAGTGCCCCGGCGACTGCATCCACGTGCGCCGGGTCGCCGACCGGGTCGAGGTGTACGGCCCGGACGCGGAGTGAGTCGCCGGGCCGGGTCCGACAATTCGCGCCCGGCGGGAATCGTCGGACGGGCCTGAGGCCGGGCCTCAGGCCCGGCTGACCGGGGCGGCGGACTGGGTGCGTTCCCAGCCGCCGCCCTTGCGCGTCCAGGTGAGGTCGAGTGAGATGTCGGGCCGGAAGCGCGGCACGTCCTCGCTCGAATACCCCTGCGCGTGGCCGGTGATGGTGCCGTCGGAGCGCACCGCGAGCCGGCTCAGGGTGAGGTTCTCGCGCTCGGTCAGCAGGGTGGCGACCACCGTCGGGCGCTCGTCGGCGCCGAAGCCGAGCAGGTAGACGGAGTCCGGCGGGGTGCCGGTGTCGGTGGCGCAGTTCGCGGCGACGACCGTGCCCGGCCGTCCGTCACCGAGCTCGGCGGGCACGCTGAGCACCGTCTTGACCGGGAACGGGCCGCAGTCCATCGGCAGTTGGGCCTTGGCCGGGTCCGGGGCGGCGCCAGCGGCGAGGGCCTCGGGGGCGCCACCGCGCACGGGCACCGGGGTACCGGTCGCCGTGGAGGCGGCGAGGGCCGCGGCCACCACCGCGCCGCAGCCGGCCAGGGCGAGGGCCCAGTGCCAGGGGGCGGTGCGCGCGTGCCCGGGCCGGGTGCCGCCCTTCGGTGTCTGCTGTCCAGCCGTCGCCGTCGTCCCGACCGCGGTCTCCACCAGGCGTCCCCTCCAGAGTTCCAGGAGCTGGTCTGCGTGCGCGAGCATCGTCCCACACGGTGCCCACGGACTCCCGGCCGGGGAGCCGAAGGGCGCGCCGGTGCCGATAGCGACGAACGACAAGCGAGGAACGAGCGCCGGGTCGGGAGCGCCCGGAGGCGAGCCGACCACAGCAGGAAGGGGTGATGCGGGCTTTACGCTCGCACCACCCCTTGCGTGTTGTCGGGTGTCAGCCCAGGTCGGGCTGCTCGGACTCGGTGTCACGGGCGGCCTTGCGGGCCGCGGCGCGCTCCTGCAGGGTCGGCTCGGGCGCCCCGCTGTCGTAGTCCTCGCCGTAGGCGCCCTTGGCCGGGCGGCGGCGGCGCAGCGGCGGCTCGACGCCGTCCGCCAGGCGGCGGGCGGTGAGCAGGAAGCCGGTGTGGCCGATCATCCGGTGGTCCGGGCGGACCGCCAGGCCCTCCAGGTGCCAGGTGCGGACCATGGTCTCCCAGGCCTGCGGCTCGGTGAAGGTGCCGTGCTCGCGCAGCGCCTCGACGGTCCGGGACATCTGCGTGGTGGTGGCCACGTAGCAGCAGATGAGGCCGCCGGGGACGAGCGCCTTGGAGGCGACGTCCAGGCACTCCCAGGGGGCCAGCATGTCCAGGATGATGCGGTCGACGTCGGTCTCGACCAGGTTGTCCTGGAGGTCGCCGACGGTGAGCTTCCACGCCGGGTGCGGGCCGCCGAAGTAGCGCTCGACATTGCCCTGGGCGATGTCCGCGAAGTCCTGGCGGCGCTCGTAGGAGGCCAGCATGCCCTGCTCGCCGACGGCACGCAGCAGGTACATGCTGAGCGCGCCGGAGCCGACGCCGGCCTCGACGACGCGGGCGCCGGCGAAGATGTCGGCCATCGCCAGGATCTGCCCCGCGTCCTTGGGGTAGATCACGGCGGCGCCGCGCGGCATGGACAGGACGTAGTCGGGGAGCAGGGGGCGCAGCGCGAGGTACGGGACGTTCCCCGTGGTGCGCACGACCGTGCCCTCGGAGGCGCCGATCAGCTCGTCGTGGGGGAACGCACCCTTGTGGGTGTGGAACTGGTTCCCGGCCTGGAGCGTGAACGTGTAGTGGCGACCCTTGGGGTCGGTCAGCTGGACCTGGTCCCCGACCTGGAAGGGCCCGCGTCGGCGGGCGGCACCGGTCGGTTCGGACATGCGGACAATCCTAAGGGAAGCACGCCGTCCTGCCTTACCGGGCCCCGAGCAGGGTGCGGGTCAGCGGCCGGTGACGGCGGCGGTCAGGCGCTGCTCGATGTCGGTGAGCGCGGCGACGCCGTACACCCGGCCGTCCGGCTCGACCACCAGGTACTCCCCCGCCGGGGTGGTCTGGATGGCTCGCAGCAGGGCCTCGCCGCACAGGTCGGCGTCGAGCCGCAGCCCGGGTTCGAGGTCGCGGGCGAGCGGGCCGACGGCCACCCAGGGGCGGCGGTGCTCGGGCACGGCCCGTACCGCGGACTCGCGGACGATGGCGATCGGCTCGCCCCGGCCGTCCACCACGACCACCGCGCCCGCCTCGGCCTCGCGGGCGCGGCGCATCGCCTCGCCGAGCGGGGTGTCGGCGGTGACCTCGACGGCCCGACGGGCGAAGTCGCGCAGCCGCAGCTCGGGCAACACCTCCTTGAGCCGGGCGTTGCGAAGGCTGCCGGTGGCGCCGTTCCAGATGATCGCGGCCAGCACGGCGGCCAGCACCGCGTCCACCAGGGTGTCGGTGGTGGTGCGCTCGGCCCCGCGGGAGGCGCTGAGCAGCGGCAGGCCGAACAGCACGGCGATCGCCAGCACCCGGCCGACCCAGGCGGCGGCCACGGTGCCGGTCATCGCCCTCCCGCTGATCGCCCAGACCACGGCGCGCAGCATCCGGCCGCCGTCCAGCGGCAGACCGGGCAGCAGGTTGAAGGCGGCGACGACCAGGTTGGAGATCATCAGGCCGGTGAGCAGCACCCCGGGCACGGTGGACAGCTCGACGGCGCGCAGCGCGAGGTAGAAGACCCCGCCGAGGACCAGCGAGAGCAGCGGGCCGACGAAGGCCAGCCAGAACTCGCGCCAAGGGGTCTCGGCCTCGTTCTCGATCTCGGAGACGCCACCGAAGAACTGCAGCTGGATCCGCCGCACCCCGAGTCCGTAGCGCAGCGCGATCAGGGTGTGGGCCAGCTCGTGCACCAGCACGGAGGCGTAGAAGGCGACCGCGAAGAAGAAGGCCAGCAGGTAACGGATGCCGCTGCCGAGCTCGGGCAGGACGTCGCCGAGCTGTCCGCCGAACACCCAGGTGATCAGGGCGGCGATGACGAACCAGGAGGGGGTGACGTAGACGGGCACGCCGAAAGGGCGCCCCATCAGGAGGCCGCCGCCGCGCTCCGGGGCCCGCCCGCCCGGGCGGCCACCGTCCTGCGGTGACTGGTCGGAGGTCTGCTGCCCCCTGGTGTCGCTCACCGTGTTCCCTTCGGTCGTCCCACCGTCGTGCCCCCGGTGCGCCCACGCTACGTGATCGCGGCCCTCCGGCGCCGCGCGCCCCTCTGTCAGCCTTCATACCCCACTGGACCGGTCCCGGATCGACCCCGGACCGACGGTCTGGCAGCACGGTGGCAGCGGGATGACAGCAAAGGGCAATAGGGTCGTAGCCATGCAGCAGACCGACACCAGCAGTGCCGCCGAAGCGCCGGTGCGCCCGGCGGCGCCCCCGACCGGGCTGTCCCCGTCGCGTGCGGGGGACTTCCTCACCTGTCCCCTGCTGTACCGGCTGCGGGTGATCGACCGGCTGCCCGAGCCGCCGAGCGCGGCGGCGACCAGGGGCACGCTGGTGCACGCGGTGCTGGAGCGGCTGTTCGACAGCCCGGCGACCGAGCGGACGCCGGAGCGGGCGCTGGGCCTGCTGCGCCCGCAGTGGGAGCGGCTGCTGAGCGAGCGCCCGGAGCTGGGCTCGCTGTTCCCGGACGATCCGGACGGCGCGGCGCTCACCCGCTGGCTGGCGGACGCCGAGAAGCTGGTCGGCCAGTGGTTCCGGCTGGAGGACCCGACCCGGCTGCACCCGGTGGAGCGCGAGCTCTACGTGGAGACGGCGCTGGAGTCGGGGCTGCTGCTGCGCGGCTACATCGACCGGGTGGACGTCGCCCCGACCGGTGAGGTCCGGCTGGTGGACTACAAGACCGGCCGGGCGCCCTCGCGGGACTTCGAGGGCAAGGCGATGTTCCAGATGAAGTTCTACGCGCTGGTGGTGTGGCGCTGGAAGGGTGTGATCCCCAAGCGCCTCCAGCTGGTCTACCTCGGCGGCGGCGGGGACGTGGTCAGCTACGACCCGGACCAGGCCGACCTGCTCGCGGTGGAGCGCAAGCTGCAGGCACTGTGGGAGCGGATCAGCCACGCGGTGGCCACCGGGGAGTTCCCGGCCACCCGCAACCGCCTCTGCGACTGGTGTGACCACCAGGCCAGCTGCCCGGAGTTCGGCGGCACCCCGCCGCCGTACCCGCTGCCGCTGGCGCGTACATCGGATGAGAGCGATCCCACGGGGGATCCGATGAGCAAGGAGTCCTAGTGACGATCCGAGTGCTGCTGGTCGACGACCAGCCGCTGCTGCGCACCGGTTTCCGGATGATCCTGGAGGCCGAGTCCGACCTGGTGGTGGTCGGGGAGGCCGGCGACGGTCAGCAGGCGCTGGACCAGGTCCGGGCGTTGCAGCCCGACGTGGTGCTGATGGACATCCGGATGCCGCGGATGGACGGCGTCGAGGCGACCCGCCGGATCGCCGGTCCGGGGCGGGACGGCCCGGCCAAGGTGCTGGTGCTGACCACCTTCGACCTGGACGAGTACGTGGTGGAGGCGCTGCGTGCGGGCGCCAGCGGCTTCCTGCTGAAGGACGTCCCGGCGGAGGAGCTGGTGCAGGCGATCCGGGTGGTCGCGGACGGCGCGGCGATGCTGGCGCCGAGCATCACCCGCCGACTGCTGGACATGTACGCCACCAAGCTGCCCTCGGGCGACGAGGCGCCGCCGCAGGCGCTGAGCGCGCTGACCGAGCGGGAGTTGGAGGTGCTGAAGCTGGTGGCGCGCGGGCTGTCGAACGCGGAGATCGCGGCCGAGCTGTTCGTCAGCGAGACGACCGTGAAGACCCACGTCGGCCATGTGCTGACCAAGCTGCAGCTGCGCGACCGGGTGCAGGCGGCGGTGTACGCCTACGAGAGCGGGCTGGTGCGGCCCGGCACCCTGTAACGCCCCGCGGCGGCACGGGGAAACGCGAGACGGCGGCCCGTCCGCTTCCCCCTCGAACCGAGGGGGAAGCGGACGGGCCGCCGTGCGTGGTGCGCTACTTGCTGTTGCGGCCGATGTCCCAGAAGCGGAAGACGCCGGTGGAGTCGACGGTCGACTCGACGCCGGTGACGTAGGACTTCGCGGCGTAGAAAGCCTTGTTCTGGAACACCGGGATCATCGGCACGTTGTCGGCGAGGATGCTCTGGACCTGGTTGTAGGTCGCGACCGCGGCGCCGCGGTCGGCCTGCTTGAGCCCCTCCGGGAGCAGCTTCTGACTGATCCGCGGGTCGTCCCAACCGGTGTGGAAGATGCTGGCCCCGGTGACCAGCGGCCCGATGAAGTTGTCCGGGTCCGGGTAGTCCGCGGCCCAAGCGACGAGGAACGCCTGGTACTTGCCCTCGCTCCTGCCCTTCTGGTAGGCCGCCGGGTCGGACTCCACCTGGGCCGTCACCTGGAAGAGACCGCCGGCCTCCAGCTGCTTCTTCAGCGTGTCGATCTCGGCGTTGCCGGTGCGCGAGCGACCCGAGGTGAGGTTGAGCTTGACCGGCGTGGAGATCTTGGCGGCGGCGAGGATCGCCTTGGCCTTGCTGACGTCCTGGTCGCCGTACTTGTCGAAGAAGGCGGTGTTGTGGCCGGTGACGCCGGTCGGGACCATCGAGTACAGCGGCTCGACGGTCCGCGCGAAGACGTCGCGGGCGAGCGCCTTCCGGTCGATCAGCTGGGCCGCGGCCTGACGGACGGCGACGTTGCCGGTGGTCTCGTCCTTGGTGTTGAAGGCGATGAAGCTGACATCGGAGCTCTCAGCCTGGACGACGTTGAGGTCGGTCTTGCCGCTCTGCTGGTCGGAGAGGAGCTGCGAGGCGGTGTTGGGTTCCAGGCTGTTGTCGGTGAGGTCGACGTCCCCCTTGTCCAGCGCGTCCTTCAGGTCGCTGGGCGAGTCGAAGTACCGCACGGTGAACTTGCTGTTCAGCAGCTTGGCGTTGCCGACGTACTTGTCGTTGGGGGTCAGGACGACCTTGGCCAGGACCTTGGCGCCGCCGCCGGCGGGGGTCATGGTCTCGATCGAGTCGAACTTGTACGGGCCGGAACCGACGATCTTCTCGTTGTCGAGCAGCTTGTCGGCGGGGAAGACCTGGTGGTCCACGACGGCACCGGCCGGGGTCGCCAGCTTGGCCGGCAGGGTCGCGTCGGCCGTCGAGAGCTGGAAGACCACCTCGTTGTCGCCCTTGGCCTCGACCGACTTGATCGTGTCCAGCAGGCCGGCCGGGCCGTTCGGGTCCTTGATCTTCTTGGTGCGCTCGATCGAGTACACGACGTCGGCGGCGGTGAGCGGGTGGCCGTTGGAGAACTTCTGGCCGGGGCGGAGCACGCAGTGGTACTGGGTGGCGTCGCCGCTGGTGAACTCGCAGGACTGCGCGGCGTCCGGGGCCGGGGCACTGGCGGCGGCGGGGAAGGCGAGCAGCGACTGGTAGGTGTTGCCCAGCAGCAGCCACGAGCCGGTGTCGTAGGCGCCGGCCGGGTCCAGGACGCTGGTGAGGCCTCGGGTGCCCATGGTGATCGACTTGCCGCCGCTGTCCCCCTTGACGGCGTCGGTGACCGATCCGCAGCCGGCCACCGTCACGGCGACCAGACCGGCGCAGCCGAGTGCTGCCAGGCGTTCAGCTGAAGTCTTCACGGGAGCGTCCTTCTGGGTGTCGCGAACCCGAGTAGCGTGCCATATCGAACACGTACGACCGATACCCATGCAGATGACGTTTGGGACACGGTGGTTCGGGGCATCACGGCGCGCCCGACAAGTTGTCAGCCAATGCCCGTTTTCTCCCCGGGCAACCCGGGGTGGCGACCCCACCGGAGCGCCTACCCGCGAGTAGCCTCGGGGTGCAATGAGACGACAATCACACTCAAGTGACGCTCAGTAGAGCCCGCCCGCGCCCGTCACACCCGCGAGGCGACCAGCGAGCGCAGCAGTTCGAGGTCGACCTGCTCCAGCGAGGGCAGCACCAGTCGCCCGGGGGCCGGCTCGATCGGCGCCACCGAGGGCACCGCGATCACCGGGCAGCCGGCCGCCTCGCCCGCGCTCACACCGGTCGGGGTGTCCTCGATCACCACGCAGCGGGTCGGCTCCGCGCCCAGCCGCCGGGCCGCCTCCAGATACGGGTCAGGGAACGGCTTGGTGCGCGGCACCTCGTCCCCGCCGATGGTGAAGGCGAAGCGCTCGGCGTTCAGCGAGCGCAGCACGATGTCGATCACGTGCCGGTGCGAGGCGGACACCAGGGCGGCCGGGACGCCGTGCGCGGCCAGGGTGTTGAGCAGCCGCTCGGCCCCCGGCATGAGCGGCACGCCGCCGGCCAGCAGGTCGACGAAGCGCTGGTTGACCAGCACGCCCAGGTCGGTCGGGGCGATGTCCACCCCGGTCCGGGCGACCAGGTAGTCCATGACCCGGGTCATCGGGCCGCCGACCACATGGGCCCGGTCCCGCTCGTCCAGCTGGTGGCCCAGCTCGGCGAAGAGCGTGACCTCGGCCTGCCACCAGAAGTCCTCGGTGTCCACCAGCGTGCCGTCCATGTCCAGCAGCACCGCCTGCAGGCCGCGGTCGTCCCCGTGGTCGAGCGCCAGGGCGGCGGTGGAGCTGGTGGTCATGGCGGGTCCTTCCGTCGGTACCCCGCGGAGCGTCCCTGGACGTCCTTCGGGGATGGCGCGGGCCGACCCGCTGGTGAGCGGACCGGCCCGTTCAGGATCATCAAGGATACGCCCGGTTCGTCGGAAAAGAGCGAACGGAGAAGGACGTGCGGATTACCGCGCGTTGAAGTACTTCGCCTCCGGGTGGTGGATCACGATCGCGTCGGTGGACTGCTCCGGGTGCAGCTGGAACTCCTCGGAGAGCACCACGCCGATCCGCTCGGGCTTCAGCAGCTCGGCGATCTTGGCGCGGTCCTCAAGCTCGGGGCAGGCCCCGTAGCCGAGCGAGAAGCGGGCGCCCCGGTACTTGAGCGCGAACATGTCCCTGACGTCCTGCGGGTCCTCGCCGGAGAAGCCCAGCTCGAAGCGGACCCGGGCGTGCCAGAACTCGGCCAGCGCCTCGGCCAGCTGCACCGAGAGGCCGTGCAGCTCCAGGTAGTCGCGGTAGGAGTTCCCGGCGAACAGCTCGTTGGCCGCCTCCGAGATCCGGTTGCCCATGGTGACCACCTGCAGGCCGACCACGTCCCGCACGCCGGACTCCTCCGGGCGGAAGAAGTCCGCCAGGCAGAGCCGGCGCCCGCGGCGCTGGCGCGGGAAGGTGAAGCGGGTGCGCTCGGTGCCGTCCTCGTGGAAGACGATCAGGTCGTCGCCCTTGGAGTTGGCCGGGTAGTAGCCGTAGACCACGGCCGCCTCCAGCCAGCCCTCGGTCTGCAGCCGGTCCAGCCAGGCCCGCAGCCGCGGCCGGCCCTCGGTCTCCACCAGCTCCTCGTACGACGGCCCCTCGCCGGAGCGGGCGGCCTTCAGGCCCCACTGGCCCTTGAACAGTGCGTCCTCGTCCAGCCAGGAGGCGTAGTCGGCGAACGGGATGCCCTTGACGATCCGGTCGCCCCAGAACGGCGGGGTGGGCACGCTGTTGTCGACGGCCACGTCCGAGCGGATCTGGCCGAGGTTGACCTCGGGCTCCGGCTCCTCCACCTCGACCCGGGCGTGCCGGCGCTGCTTGAGCTCCGGCAGGGTCGCGCCGGGCACGCCGCGCTTGACCGCGATCAGCGCGTCCATCAGCCGCAGGCCCTCGAAGGCGTCCCGGGCGTAGCGGACCTCGCCCTCGTAGATCTCGTGCAGGTCCTGCTCGACGTAGGCGCGGGTGAGGGCGGCGCCGCCGAGGATCACCGGGTAGGAGGAGGCCAGCTTGCGCTGGTTCAGCTCCTCCAGGTTCTCCTTCATGATCACGGTGGACTTCACCAGCAGGCCGGACATGCCGATCACGTCCGCGTTGTGCTCCTGCGCGGCGTCCAGGATCGCCGCGACCGGCTGCTTGATGCCCAGGTTGACCACGTTGTAGCCGTTGTTGGACAGGATGATGTCGACCAGGTTCTTGCCGATGTCGTGGACGTCGCCCTTGACGGTGGCCAGCACGATGGTGCCCTTGCCCTCGCTGTCGGACTTCTCCATGTGCGGCTCCAGGTGGGCCACCGCGGTCTTCATCACCTCGGCGGACTGGAGCACGAACGGCAGCTGCATCTGGCCGGAGCCGAAGAGCTCGCCGACCACCTTCATGCCGGACAGCAGGGTGTCGTTGATGATCTCCAGCGCCGGGCGCCCGGTCAGCGCCTCGTCGAGGTCGGCCTCCAGGCCGTTTCGCTCGCCGTCGATGATCCGGCGCTGCAGCCGCTCCTCCAGCGGGAGCGCGGCCAGCTCCTCGGCCTTGGAGGCCTTGACCGAGGCGGTGGAGACGTTCTCGAACAGCTCCAGCAGGCGCTGCAGCGGGTCGTAGCCGTCCCGGCGGCGGTCGTAGACCAGGTCGAGGGCGGCCTCGCGCTGGTCCTCCGGGATCCGGGAGATCGGCAGGATCTTGGAGGCGTGGACGATCGCCGAGTCCAGGCCGGCCTCCACGCACTCGTGCAGGAAGACCGAGTTGAGCACCACGCGGGCGGCCGGGTTGAGACCGAAGGAGATGTTGGACAGGCCGAGGGTGGTCTGCACGTTCGGGTGGCGGCGCTTGAGCTCGCGGATCGCCTCGATGGTCTCGATGCCGTCCCGGCGGGACTCCTCCTGACCGGTGGCCAGGGTGAAGGTGAGGCAGTCGACCAGGATCGAGCCCTCGTCGATGCCGTAGTCGGCGGTGAGCTCGGCGATCAGCCGCTCGGCGATCTCCACCTTCTTGTCGGCGGTACGGGCCTGGCCCTGCTCGTCGATGGTCAGCGCGATCAGGCCGGCGCCGTGCTCGCGGGCCAGCGAGGCGATCCTGCCGAAGCGCGAGTCGGGGGCGTTGCCGTCCTCGTAGTTGACCGAGTTGAGCACCGCCCGGCCGCCGAGCGCCTCCAGGCCGGCCCGCAGCACGGGCGGCTCGGTGGAGTCCAGCACGATCGGCAGGGTGGAGGCGGTCGCCAGCCGGCCGGCGATCTCCTTCATGTCGGCGACGCCGTCACGGCCGACGTAGTCCACGCACAGGTCCAGCAGGTGGGAGCCGTCCCGGATCTGGTCGCGGGCGATCTCCACGCAGGCCTGCCAGTCGCCGGCCAGCATCGACTCGCGGAACTTCTTCGAGCCGTTGGCGTTGGTGCGCTCGCCGATCGCCAGGTAGGAGGTGTCCTGGCGGAACGGCACCGCCTGGTAGAGCGAGGCGGCCGAGGGCTCCGGCTGCGGCCGGCGCGGGGCGATCGGCCGACCCTGGACCCGCTCGACCACCTGGCGCAGGTGCTCGGGGGTGGTGCCGCAGCAGCCGCCGACCAGCGAGAGGCCGTACTCGCGGGTGAACACGTCGTGCGCCTCGGCCAGTTCGGCCGGGGAGAGCGGGTAGTGGGCGCCGTCCTTGCCGAGCACCGGCAGGCCCGCGTTCGGCATGCAGGACAGGCCGATCCTGGCGTTCTTGGCCAGGTAGCGCAGGTGCTCGCTCATCTCGGCCGGGCCGGTGGCGCAGTTCAGGCCGATGTAGTCGACGCCGAGCGGCTCCAGCGCGGTGAGCGCGGCGCCGATCTCGGAGCCGAGCAGCATGGTGCCGGTGGTCTCGACGGTCACCTGGACCAGCACCGGCAGGTCGAGCCCGGCCTCGGCCAGGGCGCGCTTGGAGCCGAGGATCGCGGCCTTGGTCTGCAGCAGGTCCTGGCTGGTCTCCACCAGCAGGGCGTCGGCTCCGCCGGCGATCAGGCCGGCCGCGTTCTGCTGGAAGCCGTCGCGCAGCGTCCCGTACGCGGCGTGGCCGAGGGTCGGCAGCTTGGTACCGGGGCCGATCGAGCCGAGCACCCAGCGGGTGCGGCCGTCGGCGGCGTGGGCGTCGGCCACCTCGCGGGCGATCCGGGCACCGGCCTCGGACAGCTCGAAGATGCGGTCGGCGATCTCGTACTCGCCCAGCGCGGCGAAGTTGGCGCCGAAGGTGTTGGTCTCGACGCAGTCCACGCCCACCCCGAAGTAGGCCTCGTGGACGGAGCGGACGATGTCGGGGCGGGTGATGTTCAGGACCTCGTTGCAGCCTTCGAGGTTCTGGAAGTCCTCCAGCGTCGGGTCCTGTGCCTGGAGCATGGTGCCCATCGCACCGTCGGCGACCACCACCCGGGTGGCGAGTGCTTCACGCAGCGCGTTCGCGCGGCTCTGCTGAGTGATGGACGGTTCGGCTGCAGTGGCCATGGGGCTTCTCCCTGGTGCGACGGCTGTCGGCTTTGCGAGCCCGCTTGGTCGGGCCCGCACGTCGCCAGGGTATCCGTCCGCCGGCCGGAGCTGCGGGCCCATTCCGTATCCTGAGCGCTCGGCTCAAGGGGGGATCAAGCGCGTGACCAGGTTCCGGACCACGACGAAACGCATCGGCCGAGCCCTGGCGGCCCCGCCGCGGGCACTGCGCGAGCGGTGGAGGGGCTGGTCGCGGTGGCGCCGGGCCCTGCTCGCACTGGGGCTGGCGGTGGCGGTACCGGTCGCTGCCCTGGGCTCGGTGTTCGTCGCGATCCGACTGCACTACACGGGTGAACCGCCCGCCGAGGCCCGCACCCGCGGCCGGGACGCCGTCTGGCTCGGCCACGCCTGGGTGGACGGCCGCAAGACCGAGGCGGACGTCGAGGCGCTGGCCCGCCAGCTGGCCGGCACCGGCGTGCGCGACCTGTACGTGCACACCGGCCCGCTGGAGCACGACGGCTCACTGCCGGCCTCCGTCCACCCCAAGGCCCGCTGGTTCACCGAGACCGCCCACCGGGTGCTGCCCGGCGTCCGGTTGCAGGGCTGGCTGGGCGACGAGGTCAAGCCCGAGAAGGACGCCCTCGACCTGGACGACGCGCCGACCCGGGACCGGATCACCGCCTCGGCGGGCCAGGTGCTGGACCAGGGCTTCGACGGCGTGCACTTCGACATGGAGCCGATCCACCCCGGCACGGCCGGCTGGCTGGCCCTGCTCGACCAGGTCCACCCGGTGACGGCGGCGCGCGGCGCCAAGCTCTCGGTGGCGGCCCCGCAGATCGACCCGGCCCCCGGCCTGCACACCGCCGGGATCCTGCTCACCGACCACGGCAAGTGGTGGGACCAGGCGTACTTCCGGGAGACCGCCCGCCGGGTCGACCAGATCGCGGTGATGACCTACGACACCTCGATGCCGACCGAGCCGCTGTTCGGCGGCTACGTCGCGCTGCAGACCGAGCTGGCGCTGGAGGCCACCCCGTCCGACGTCGACCTGCTGATGGGCCTGCCGTTCTTCTGGGACGACAAGTGGGGCCACTGGGGCGACGCGGAGACCGTCCCGGCGGCGGTCCGGGGCGTCCGGCTGGGCCTGGGCCGCCAGGACCCGAAGCGGGCCGCCTTCGGCGTCGCGCTGTACGTGGACTTCGCCTCGACGCCGGAGAACTGGGCGGCGTACCGCAGCGGCTGGGTGGACGTCTCTCCCTAGCCCTCCCGGTCCTACGCGGTTCTACGCCGCCATCCGGTGTGCCAGGGCGCCCAGGTAGCGGTGGACGGTGGCGTCCTCACCGGTCAGGTAGTGGGCGACGGCGCGGTACGCGGGCTTGCGGACCTCGCCGCGCTCGGTGACGGTCAGCGAGCAGCCCGGCCCGGCCGGGGTCAGCACGTACGTCCAGGTGCCGCCGTACGGCAGGTCCGGGTCGGCGATGCCGGTCACCAGGCGGTGCGGGGCCTCGCTGTCCACCACCTCGTAGGTGGTGTGCCCGCGCCGGTCGTACTCGCGCCAGCGCGGGCGGCCGCCGACCCCGGCGGGCAGCCGCTCGACGTGGGTGAGGCCCGGGCGCCAGGCCGGGTAGAGGTCGATGTCGGTCAGCACGTCCCAGACCGCGCCGGGCGCCTGGGCCAGCTCCAGGCCGCCCTCGGTGACGTGTTCGGCCGGCAGCCGGCGCCCGGCCCGGTCCGCCGCCAGCAGCGCGGCCCCGGCCAGCGCTGCCGCCGTACCCGCGGCGATCCACAGCCATCGGTTCATCGGTCCGGCCCCTTCCGCCCGGCCCCTCCTCCCCTCATCATCGCGCCGCCGCGCCCGGCGGGCACTCCGTCGCACCGCGTCGCAGGTCGGGCACCGTCCGTCCGGATCTCACGAGCTGACGACCAGTCAGCCCGCGCCGTCCGGATATCCGCTGGATCGCGGCCGCCCGCTCCCCCAGACTGTCCCGGTGCCCGGCCGCCATGCGCATCAAAGCCCGTAGGCTGGGCAGGTAGGACCATGGAGCGAGGCGTTCCATGGGAGACGAGAGGTTCGACAGGCGGCAGCCGGCCCGTCGGCGCCCCGGCAGGCCAGCCGGGGCGGTGCCGGTCCGACCGCCGACCGGAGGGAGACGCTGGGTGATCGAGCTGGAAGATGTTCCCGAATTGATCGACCCGGTGATGGTCTGCGCCTTCGAGGGGTGGAACGACGCGGGCGACGCCGCCTCCGCGGCTCTGGCACATCTGGACGAGACCTGGGGCGGCAAGGTGTTCGCCGCCCTGGACGCGGAGGACTACTACGACTTCCAGGTCAACCGGCCCACGATCTGGCTGGACGGCGGCATCCGCCGGATCACCTGGCCGACCACCCGGCTGTCGGTGATCCGGGTGACCGAGCCGACCACCCGGGACGTGGTGCTGGTCCGCGGCATCGAGCCGAGCATGCGCTGGCGCTCGTTCTGCAACGAGCTGCTCGGCTTCGCGCACGAGCTGGGCGTCGAGCTGGTGGTGATCCTGGGCGCGCTGCTCGGCGACACCCCGCACAGCCGCCCGGTTCCGGTCAGCGGAGTCACCTCCGACCCGGAGCTGGCCCGCCGGCTGGACCTGGAGGAGAGCCGGTACGAGGGCCCGACCGGGATCGTCGGGGTGCTCCAGGAGGCCTGCACGCACGCCGGGGTGCCGGCCGTGACGCTCTGGGCGGCGGTGCCGCACTACGTCGCGCAGCCGCCCAACCCCAAGGCCACCCTGGCGCTGATCAACAAGCTGGAGGACCTGCTGGACCTGCGCATCCCGCCGGGCGAGCTCGGCGAGGACGCCCGGGCCTGGCAGCTGGGTGTGGACCAGCTGGCCTCGGAGGACAGCGAGGTCGCGGAGTACGTCCAGCAGCTGGAGGAGGCGCAGGACACCGCCGAGCTGCCCGAGGCCTCCGGGGACGCCATCGCGCGCGAGTTCGAGCGCTATCTGCGCCGCCGGGAGAACGTCGGGCCGACCGGCGAGAAGCCGGTGTCCGGGCACGCCACGGCCGAGCGGCCGAGCGAACCGGAGGCGCCGGGCCCGACCCGGGAGAGCCCGGACGGGGCCGAGGAGGACTAGCCCTGCTCGCGGCCGGGGAGGAGTAACCCTCCTCGGGCGGGCGGGAACGCCGAAGGGGCGTCAGGACACCTGGTCCTGACGCCCCTTCGTCTCGTCAGAGCGCGACGCCCAGCAGGGCGTCCACGGTGCGGGTCACCAGGCCGGGCGCGCCGGTGTCGGTGCCGCCCTCGCTCTCCTGCTGCGCGGCCCAGCGGTCCACCGCCGCCAGCGCGGCAGGCGCGTCCAGGTCGTTCGCGAGCGCGGTACGGACCTCGGCGAGCAGCTGCTCGGCCGACGGGCCGTCCGGGCGGGAGACGGCGGCGCGCCAGCGGGCGAGGCGCTCCACGGCCTCGTCCAGGGTGTCCTTGGTCCACTCCCAGTCCGCGCGGTAGTGGTGCGAGAGCAGCGCCAGGCGGATCGCCGCCGGGTCGACGCCCTCACGGCGCAGGGTGGAGACGAAGACCAGGTTGCCGCGGGACTTGGACATCTTCTTGCCGTCCAGGGCGACCATGCCGGCGTGCACGTACGCCTTGGCGTACGGGTGGGAGCCGGTGGCGACCTGGGCGTGCGAGGCGCCCATCTCGTGGTGCGGGAAGGACAGGTCGCTGCCGCCGCCCTGGATGTCGAAGGTCATGCCCAGGTACTTCAGCGCGATCGCCACGCACTCGATGTGCCAGCCGGGGCGGCCGTGGCCGAGCTCGGTGTCCCAGGCGGGCTCGCCCGGGCGGGCGGCCAGCCAGAGCAGGGCGTCCAGCGGGTCGCGCTTGCCGGGGCGGTCCGGGTCGCCGCCGCGCTCGGCGAAGACCGGGCGCATGGCCTCGCGGGTGAGGCCGGAGACCTCGCCGAAGTGGGGGTCGGAGTCGACCGAGTAGTAGATGTCCTCGTCGACCTTGTAGGCGGCACCGGAGGCCAGCAGCTTCTGGACGATCGGGACGATCCACGGGATCGACTCGACGGCGCCGACGTAGTGCGCCGGGGGGAGCAGCCGCAGGGCGGTCATGTCCTCGCGGAACAGGGCCGTCTCGCGTTCGGCCAGGGCCACCCAGTCCTGGCCGGTCTCGACCGCGCGCTGGAGCAGCGGGTCGTCGACGTCGGTCACGTTCTGGATGTACAGGACGTCGTGGCCGGCGTCCTTCCAGACGCGCTGCACCAGGTCGAACGCGTTGTAGGTGGCGGCGTGGCCCATGTGGGTCGCGTCGTAGGGGGTGATGCCGCAGACGTAGATCCGGGCGGTGCCGTCCTGCGGCACGACCTCCCGGACCGTGCCCGCTGCGGTGTCGTGGATACGAAGGGGGAGCCCCTGACCAGGCAGGGCGGGAACCTCGGAGGCGGGCCAGGCATGCATGGGATCGACTTTAACCTTGAGAACATTTGAAAGCCTAACCAGTAACAAAGATCGACTGGATTCGCTTCCTGTCGTTGCCTGAGCGCTTCCCGACTGATACAGCGCGATTCGGGGACCGGCTCGGCTTCAGGCACGGTGAGCGCCCGGTCGGCCCTGTCGCCGACCGGGCGCCCGGCTCCCCGGGGAACGGCCGGAGCCGCTACGACCGTTGCCAGAGGGCCGGCACGTTCGGCGGTTCCCAGCCCACCACGGCGGTGTGCGCCTGGAGGCAGACGTAGGAGGCGCCGGAGTAGGTGACGCGGTCGCCCGCGCGGTACGGCGTGCCCGGGGTCCAGCTGCCGCCCGGCGGCGTGGTGGGCCCGCCCGTCGGGGTGGCAGTCGGGGTCGGGGTGGGCGTGCCCGGGGTCTGGGGCACGTCCAGCACGAAGTCGTAACCGGCCTCGCGGACCTGGCCGTTCTGCCGGACGGTCATCAGCAGCCGGGCGTCGTAGATGGTGTCGGTGCCGTTGCGCGGCTCGCCCGGGAAGTAGAGCTGGGTGGTCAGGATCGGGCGGCCGGGGGCCTGGACCTTGACGTGCAGGTGCCGGGTGCGGCCCGGGTAGAGGCCGGGGACGATGGTGTCCAGCTTGTACGCGCCGTCGGCGCCGGTGAACTGGTGGCCCCGGAAGGTGTAGCCGACGTTGTCGTAGCTGCCGTTGTCGTCGGCCTGCCAGAAGTCCAGCAGCACCCCGGAGACGGGCCGGCAGGCGCGGCCGAAGACGTAGCCGCTGACGGTCAGCCGGGTGCCGGGGCCGTCGTCGACCATCGAGCCGCGCAGCGGGGAGTCGGGCTTGAAGTACGGGCCCTCGGTCTGCTCGATGGTGGGGTCGTCACCGTCGTGGCACTCGGGGGTGAGGCCGGGGGCCTGACCGCTGCCGACCTGCTCGCGGGCCAGCGCGACGCCGCTGCCGATCAGCAGGGGCGCGGCACCGAGCGCGGCGGCGGCCTTCAGGACGGTCTTGCGGCTGATCATGCCGTCGGGCGTGGGCATTGTCCGTGCAGGCCAGCAGCCGTTTGGCCTCCAGGGTCTGCTGGCGGCGGATCAGCCCGCCCGGGGTCCGGCCGGTGGCCCGCTTGACCAGGGTCTGCAAGTGCCCCGGGGAGACGCCGAGTTCCTGGGCGGTGGAGGCCACCGAGCGCCGCACCCCGCCCGGCCGGGCGATCAACCGGGCGAAGGCGGCGGCCAGTTCGGCCGGCCGCCCGGGCACCGCGGGCCGGTCGTCGGGGGCGCAGGCGCGCAGCGCCCGGACGATCAGGATGTGCAGACTGGCCCGCAGCACGCCCTGGTAGCCGGGCGCCCTGGTCAGGTACTCCTGCTCCATGTCGGCGAGCAACGCGTCGATCGGCCCGGCCTGTTCGCCGAGCCCGAGGGCGGGGCGGGTGGCCAGGGCGCGCAGCGCGGCCAGGTCCTGCGGGTGGCCGAGCAGGAAGTCCTCGTTGAACAGGACGACCCGGCCGGCGAGTTCCTCGGCGTCCGCCCAGTGGTGCACCTGGCCGGGCGTGATCACGCACAACTGGGGTGGCGCCAGCGGCCGGTGGACCAGGTCCAGGGCGTGGGCGCCGCGGCCGCCGGTGACCTGGACGATCTCGTAGAAGGAGTGCCGGTGGGGGAAGTTGGCGCGGGAGTGCGAGCCGATCGCGTCGAAACCGCCGATGGCGAAGGGGAGCAGCTGGG
The DNA here is from genome assembly GCF_044768305.1 of Kitasatospora sp. NPDC101155. Classification (NCBI taxonomy): domain Bacteria; kingdom Bacillati; phylum Actinomycetota; class Actinomycetes; order Kitasatosporales; family Streptomycetaceae; genus Kitasatospora; species Kitasatospora sp. NPDC101155. The sequence continues at coordinate 224,483 of NZ_JBIWPN010000012.1, forward strand.
GCAGCGGTACCTGCAGTCGGTGCAACGGCAGGTCCGGCGTGGTTCGGGGGGTGGGGGTGATCCGTCGCACGTTCATCGGAGCAGTGTGCGACCTGTTCCGGTAGCCGGTCCAGACCACCGGCGAGGAGCAGTACCAGACCTGCGAGTACCCCAGCTACACCGGCGGCCAGGGGATCGCGGGCCAGTCCCGGGAGGGCAGCGGGTGCGTGCCGGAGCTGCGCAGCCCGGCCACCCGGGCGCGGGTTGCGTCCAGCTCGGCGGCGGTCAGGTGCGGCGCGAGGCGCTCGGCCAGCTCGCCGTCCAGCTGCTCGGCCAGCCGGGCCAGCACCTTCAGCGCCTCGGCGGGCAGCGGGTCGCCCGCCCAGCCCCAGAGCAGGGTGCGCAGCTTGCCCTCGGTGCTGAAGGTGACGCCGTGGTCGATGCCGTACACCCGGCCGTCCGCGGCGGGGATCAGGTGGCCGCCCTTGCGGTCGGCGTTGTTGAGCACCGCGTCCAGCACGGCCATCCGGCGCAGCCGCCGGTCGTCGTGGTGCACCAGCAGCGCCAGCCGGCCGTCCTCGACCTCGGCCTGGACGATCGGCAGCCAGCCCTCCTCCGGGCCGTCCGGGTCCTGCAGCGCCAGCAGCGGTTCGGCCTGCGGGTCCGGCTCGACCCACAGCTGCACCATGCCGGGCCCGTGCGGCCCCTCGCGCAGCACGGTGGGCGGGATCAGCGCCCAGCCGGTCGCGGCGGACAGCTCGTACGCGGCGACCTCGCGGCCGGCCAGCGTGCCGTCCGGGAAGTCCCAGAGCGGGCGCTCGCCGGCCACCGGCTTGTAGACGGCCTGCGCGCTCAGCGAGCCGTGCTCGACCGTGCAGTACAGCGCGGCGTTGGAGGCCTCGGTGAGGCGGCCGTGCACGGCCAGTTCGCCCTGGCGCAGCAGCGCCAGGGCGGTGGGCACGTCGGCGGCGAGGGCGGCGGCGGCCGCCGGGTCGGCCTGCGGCGGGGTCTCGGTGTTCAGCGCCGGTAGCCGTTCGCGCGCGGGCACAGGTGCCCCTCCGGGTCCAGCGGCAGGTTGCAGAACGGGCAGGGCTTGCGGCCGGCCGAAACCAGGTCCAGGGCGCGCTTGGCGAAGACCCGGGCCATCGCGCCGGTCAGCCGCACCCGCAGCATGTCCGGGCCGTTCTCGTCGTCCCGGAAGACCGCCTCCTCGCCCTCCTCCTCGTCCTCCTCGACCAGCGCCTGCGCCTCGACCACCAGACAGGCGTCCACGCTGTCCCAGGCCAGGGCCATGGTGCCGACCCTGAACTCCTGCTCCAGCGGCAGGTCCAGCGGGGCGGTGTCGAGCAGGTCCTTGGGCGCGGCGGCCGGGATCGAGGCGTCGCCGCCACTGCGCCGCAGCGCCTCGTCGAGGACCTCCTCGATCCGCTCGGCGAGCGCGGCGACCTGGTTCTTCTCCAGCAGGACGCTGGTGATCCGGCCCCGGGCGCTGGCCTGCAGGTAGAACGCCCGGGCGCCGGGCTGGCCGACGGTGCCGGCCACGAACCGTTCGGGCTGGTCGTAGAAGAAGACCTGACGGGGCACGCTCTCGCTCCGGATCGTGTCGGTCGGTGCGGATCCGCCGTGGGGGATCGCGGGGTTGTCGGACTGGGCAGGTGGTCAGACGGGTCGGTCACTCATCAGTCACCCTACGACCTCCGGGCACCGGCCGGGGAGCCGAGCGGGTGGCCAGGGCGGGGTGACACCCGCGGGTTCGGGCGGTGCCGTCGCTGGTGGGGCGCCGTTCGGGCGGCCGGGCGGGCCGCTGCTCAGGCCGTGCCGCCGACCACCGCGTCGCCGGCCGGGGCGGCGTGGGGCTTCGGAGCCAGCGAGGAGAGGTCGCCGGTGTCGCCCATCCTCAGGACGAAGGGGCGCTGCGGGGTGTACCGGATCGCGGTGACCGAGCAGGGCTCGACGCTGATCCGCTGGAAGTGGTCCAGGTGCAGGCCGAGCGCGTCGGCCACCACCGCCTTGATCACGTCCCCGTGCGAGCACGCGATCCAGACCGCGTCCTCGCCGTGCTCGGCGGCGATCTTCGCGTTCCACTCGCGGACCGCGCTGACCGTGCGGTGGCTCAGCTCGCGCAGCGACTCACCGCCGGGGAAGGCCGCGGCGGCGGCGTGGTCCTGCACGGTGCGCCAGAGCGGCTCCTTGGCCAGCTCGGCCAGCGGACGGCCGGTCCAGTCGCCGTAGTGGCACTCCCCCAGCCGGTCGTCCTCGGCCGGCGGGGCCAGCTCCGGCCGGGCGGCCAGCAGCGGCTCCAGGGTCTGCCGACAGCGCTCCAGCGGGCTGCTGACGGCCTGTGCCAGCGGGATCCCGGCCAGCCGCCCGGCGAGCGCGGCGGCCTGCGCGCGCCCGGTGTCGTCCAGGTCCACGCCGGGCGTCCAACCGGCCAGGATTCCGGCGGTGTTCGCGGTCGAGCGGCCGTGACGGACGAGCAACAGGGTGGGCATGGGGCTTAGCCTACGGCCTCCGGACACCGTCGTGGGGCCCGTTCGCACACCCGGGAAGTCGACGCGGCACGGCTGGCCGCAGTACCGCCCGAGCCCGTCGACCGTTACGCCAGGCCGGCCCGTTCCAGCGCCTCGACGCCGGTGCGCAGCGCCCGGACCCGCTCGTCCAGGGTGAAGCCGGACGGCGCCAGGGTGAGCGTGGTGACGCCCGCGTCGGCGTAGGCGTGCATCCGGTCGGCGATCCGGGCGGTGTCACCGACCAGCGAGGTGGCGTCGATCAGGTCGTGCGGGACGGCGGCCGCGGCGCCCGCGTAGTCCTTGGCCAGGTACTTCTCCTGGACCTCGTCGGCCTCCTGCTCGTAGCCCATCCGCCGGGCGAGCTGGTTGTAGAAGTTCTTCTCCTTGCTGCCCATGCCGCCGATGTAGAGCGCGGCGTAGGAGCGCTGGGAGTCGACGCCGACCTTGATGTCCTCGCCGACCGCGATGGTGACGGTCGGGCAGAGGTCGAAGCCGTCCAGGGACTTGCCGGCCTTGGCGCGCCCGGCCTTCAGCGGGTCCAGGGAGAGAGCGGCGTGCTCGGGGGCGAAGAAGATGCCGAGCCAGCCGTCGGCGATCTCACCGGTCTGCTCCAGGTTCTTCGGGCCGATCGCGGCGATGTACAGCGGGATGTGCTTGCGAACCGGGTGCACGGTGAGCTTGATCGGCTTGCCCGGGCCGCCCGGCAGCGGCAGGGTCCAGTTCGCGCCCTCGTGCACCAGTCGCTCGCGGGACATCGCCTTGCGGATGATCTCCACGTACTCGCGGGTGCGGGCGAGCGGCTTGTCGAACTTCACGCCGTACCAGCCCTCCGAGACCTGCGGGCCGGAGACGCCGAGGCCGAGGCGGAAGCGGCCGCCGGAAAGGGTGTCCAGGGTCGCGGCGGTCATCGCGGTCATGGCCGGGGTGCGGGCCGGGATCTGGAAGATGGCCGAACCGACGTCGATCCGCTCGGTCTTCGCGGCGACGAAGCTCAGCACCGTCGCGGCGTCCGAGCCGTACGCCTCCGCGGCCCAGCAGACCGAGTAGCCGAGCCGGTCCGCCTCCTGGGCCACCGCGATGTTGTCGGCGTCCATGCCGAGTCCCCAGTAGCCGAGGTTGATGCCGAGTCGCATGTGCCGAACCTTCCAGTCGGTTGGCTTGGTGGCCAGTCGGGTGAGACCGAGGCGAGCGTAACCGCGCGCTCGCGGGACACGCTACTGACGGGTAGCGGTGGCCTGGCTCACATCCGCGCTGTTGATCGTTCTGCGGGTCTACCCCCCTGCCCGCACACCGGCCGCTACGCTCAGCCGACGTGGGGAGTGCTCTCCCCACCTGCGCGTTTACAGGGCTTCCGGGGCTCCCGGGGCCATCGGCCAGTGGAGGGCCCGTCCGATGGAAATGCGTCACCTCGGCCGCACCGGCCTACAGGTCTCCCGCCTCGGCCTCGGCACCATGACCTGGGGCCGCGACACCGACGAGCACGAGGCCGCCGAGCAGCTCAAGGAGTTCGTCGACGCGGGCGGCAACCTCGTCGACACCGCCGACGTGTACGCGGACGGCGGGGCCGAGTACCTGATCTCCCGCCTCACCGACAGCCTGGTCCCCCGCCCCGAACTCGTCATCGCCACCAAGGCGGGCAGCGTCCCCGAGTCCACCCGCCGCTTCGACGGCTCCCGCGGCCACCTGCTCGCCGCCCTGGACGCCTCGCTGCACCGGCTCGGCACCGACTACGTCGACCTGTGGCAGGTGCACGCCTTCGACCCGGTGACCCCGGTCGAGGAGACCCTCAGCGCCCTCGACATCGCCGTCTCCACCGGCCGCGCCCGCTACGTCGGGGTCTGCGACTTCAGCGGCTGGCAGCTCGCCAAGGCCGCCACCTGGCAGCGCGCCCACCACGGGCGGGTGCCGCTGGCCGGGGCGCAGCTGGAGTACTCGCTGCTGCAGCGCGGCCTCGAACGGGAGGCACTGCCCGCCGCGCTGGACGCCGGGGTCGGGGTCCTGGCCGGCTCGCCGCTCGGGCGCGGGGTGCTCACCGGCAAGTACCGGCACGGCGTCCCGCAGGACTCGCGCGGCGCCTCGGCGTTCCTGTCCGGGTTCGTCCAGCCGTACCTCGGGGAGCGCTCGCGGCGGATCGTGGACGCCGTCGCCACCGCCGCCGACGGGCTCGCCAGCAGCCCGCTCGCGGTCGCGCTGGCCTGGGTCCGGGACCGGCCCGGGGTGGCGAGCGCGCTGGTCGGGGCGCGGACGGTGGCACAGCTGCAGACGGCACTGTCGGTGGAGGCGCTTACGCTTCCGGGTGAGATCCGCGGCGCGCTGGACGACATCTCGTCCCCGGTGCACCGCTACCCGGACCAGGGGTGGACCGAGCTGTGACCACCACCGGACCGGGTTGTCGAGCAGAACGTGCAGTGGAGTGACCTTTGGAGCGGACGACGATGAGTGACACGGGGAACGGCGCTCCGGAGGAGACCTCGGCCTCGCCGGCTGACAAGGCGGCGGCGATCGCGGAGCTCGCGGAGCGGATCCGCAGCATCGGGCCGCAGGCTTCGGGATCGGGGACTTCCGGGTCGGGGGCTTCCCCGACTTCCGGGGCTTCCTCGGCTTCCTCGGCTTCGAGGCCCGCGCCGGCTTCGGCGGCCTCGGAAACCTCGGAGGCCCCGGAGGCCACCGGCGGGGGCGCTCCGGCCGCTCCGGCCGTCCCGACCGCGGTGGAGCCCGACGGGCCGCGCGGCGACGCGCTCCAGGAGACCGCCCGAGTGCTGACCTCCGGTGGCGCCCCGGCCGAGCTGGCGGCCGCCGCCGTGGCCGAGTTCGGTGACGGCGCCGCCGAGCGGCTGCGCACGGACCCGTGGGCGGTGCTGGGCCTGCCCGGCGTCCGCCCCGAGCACGCGGACGGCTTCGCCCGCGAGCTGCTCGGCCCGAAGGCCGAGCCGGGCGACCCGCGCCGCGCCCAGGCACTGGTCCTGTGGCTGCTGGAGCAGGCGGCGCTGCGCGGGCACTCGGCGCTGGAGCTGACCGAGGTGACGGCCGGGCTCGACCGGCTCCGGATGCCGGACCCGGCCGCCGCGATCCAGGCCGCCGTCGCGGACGGACGGGTGCTGCCCTTCCAGGAGGAGCTGAGCGGACCCGAGGCGCACGCGGCGGGCGGCGAGGACGACGAGGCGCCGACCCGGACGCTGCTCGCGCTGGAGCGGCTGGCGATGGCGGAGGACAGCCTCGCCGAGGGGCTGCTGCAGCTGATGGCCACCTTCGTGCCGGGCGAGGACGTCGAGGCGGAGGACGCCCGAGCCGAGGAGGTTCAGGCCGAGGAGGTTCAGGCCGACGAGGTTCAGGCCTCGGACGCCGAAGCCGAGGAGGCCGGCGCGCAGGAGGGCGAGGTGGAGGCCGCCGCCGACTCGGCTCCGGCGGACACCGAGGCTCCCGCCGAGTCCGCCCCGGCCGCCCCCGGCCCCACCGCCTGGGCGGCGGCCGCCGAGGCCGCGCCGTCCTCCTCGGCCACCGCCCTGATCGAGGCCGTCGCCGACAGCGCGCTGGTACTGCACACCGGCGGCGAGGCCGCCCGCGCCGAGCCCGCCGCGCTGCTCGCCGCCGCCCGGGGGCTCGGGCTGCGGGCCTGGGCCGCCACCTGGACCGACCAGGGCCGGGAGTCCTTCGCCGCACTCGCCGGTGCGGACACCGCGGTGACCACCCTCGCCGAGCTGCTGTCCGGTGCGGCCGGCCCCGGCCGCTCCCCCGACGGCTCGCTCGCCCTGGACCTCCTGGTGGTCCTGGACGCGCCGCTGCTGGACGTCGAACTGGCCGCCACCCTGCTGGAGTCGCTCGCCGACGGCACCCGGCTGGTGCTCAGCGGCGACCCGGGACAGCTCTGGTCGGCCGGCCCCGGCCGGTTCTTCGCCGACCTGCTGGCCGCCAAGGTCTGCCCCGCGGTCGCCTCCCGCACCCCGGACTTCGGCCCGATCGGCGAGCTGGTCTCCGGTGTCGGCATCGGCGAGCTGCAGCCGGTCGAGGCGCCGGACAAGGAGGTGGTCATCCTCACCGCCAAGGACGGCGGTGAGGCTGTCCACCGCGCCGTCCAACTGCTCACCGACTCCATCCCGCGCGCGCTCGGCATCCCCGCCGAGCAGGTCGTGCTGCTCACCCCCGGCCACGGCGGCCCGGCCGGTACGCGTGCGCTGAACGCCGCCGCCAAGGCCCGGCTGAACCCCGGCCCCGGCCGCTTCGGCGGTTTCGACCCGGGTGACCGGGTGGTGGAGTCCCCCGCGCCCGGGATCACCCGCCCGGCCCGGGTCCTGGACGGCGACGCCACCGGACTGCACCTGGAGTACCCGGACGGCTCGCGCCGGACCGTCCCGCCCGCGCAGGCCGGCCGGCTGCGGCACGGCTGGGCACTGACAGCCCACCAGGCGCTCGGCCGCCGCTGGCCCGGGGCCGTGGTGGTACTCCCGGAGGACGCCGGACCGGCGCTCACCCGGCAGTGGGTCTACACCGCCTTCGGGCGCGGCGAGCAGCACCTGTCGGTCGTGCACGCGGCGGGCCCGGCGCTCGCCCAGGCCGTCGCCGAGCGCCCGGCGCAGCCGCGCACCACCCGGCTGCGGGCGATCCTGGCGGAGAACGCGGCGTCGGCGTACTGATCGACCGACGCGCGAAGGGCGGGCCCGGTGCTCCCGGGCCCGCCCTTCAGATCTTCACGCGTACGGGATCGCGTCAGTCCTCAAGGTCCTCGTCGTCGTAGACCTCGCTCACGTCGAACCGGCAGATCAGCATTTGCGGGTCGGCGTGCTCGAAGGGCTCCGGCAGCCACTCCCCCGGCTCGGTCGGTTCGGCCGCCGCGACCCAGAGCGTCGAGTCCGCCTCCTCCAGGCCGAACTCCTCGCTGCGGGCGGCGATCTCGTCCGGCTCGTACTCGCCGAACAGCACGCCGATCGCTGCGTTCACTCCGCCCGCCCCGCCCGGGGTCAGTGTCTCGTCGAGCCGCTCGGCCTGGGCGCGCAGCCGCTTGGGGTCGACCACGTGGTAGTCACGGCGGATCAGCACGCTGATCGCCTCGGGCTGTTCCGGGCCGTGGTAGCCGCCCGGGCCCTCGTCCCCGGGGATCTCGAAGGGGGTGACCTCGTCGTAGACCTCGTACAGGAGTTGGTCGTAGGCGATGGCCGCCGTCGCGAGCTGCTCGTAAGCGGCGGACACGGCGGGATCATCAGCTGCGTTGGGGCTTGACACCGCTTCCAGATGACGGTCGATGGCGGCCTTGACCGCCTCAGCGGCGGCGCGTACCTCGGCAATGGTGGGCTGCGCGGCATCAGACATGGTGCAGACGCTATCTCCCCTCGGTGTCGCTACGCACAGCGGTTGTCACCTACACCCGCGATTTCACCGCAACTTCCCCCCTGATGTCCGATCCGGTCCGTTCTGTCCCCCCGCCGGACCGGCGCGGGTCGGGCGCAGAGGGCGTGCGGCCGGCCCGACGGGGCCGTTCGGGTGCGGCTTCGCGCGCCGGTATCGGGGTATCCACTCCACAGGAGCAACAGGACTGATGCACTGTCAGCCGAGCGTCCGGGCCGCAGGCCGTCGAACCGTCGCTTCCGCACGGGAGGTCGGCCGGAAATACCCGGGCCGAGTGTCCGGGGCAGGCCGTAGGCTTGCGTGCAGATGATCCCCAGGAGGAGCGTTTTGACCCCACCGAAGCCGGTCCGGCAGCCGGAGTACGAGTACCAGTCGCTGAGCATGCCGCGCGGCACCACGCGCAACGCGGCGCGCCAACTGCTCACCGAGCACGCCGAGTACGGGCACTGGGAGCTCGACCGGCTGAGGCTGTTCCCCGACGGCAGCCGGACGGTCCGGCTGAAGCGGCGGATCATCCGGCAGGTCCGGAGCTGGTGACGGGCGGGGCCTCCCGGCCTGCGGGGGCTGCGGAGGATTCACGCCGAGCCTTCACGTGTCTGCGGCCGCCCGTTCATCGGGCGGCCGCAGGCGTTTCGGTCCGTCTACCGCTGCAGCTCAGCGGTCGGGGTGCTCAGCGGGCGCCGGCGCGGGCGCGGCGGTAGAGCACGCCGCCGCCGAGCAGCAGCGCGAGCCCCGCGGCGCCGAGCACCTCGACGCCGCCGGCGCCGGTGGAGGCCAGCTGGCTGCCCGCGGCGGTGCTCTGCGTGACGGGGGCGCTGGTCCGGGCCGCGGCCGGGACGGCCTGGGTGCCGGTGTTGTTGCTCACCGGGGCGGGGGCCGGGGTGCTGCCGGCGGTCGGGCCGCCGCCCCGCCCGCCGCCGGTCGACGGCGGGGTGGAGGGGGTGGAGGGGGTGGAGGGGGTGGCGCTCTCGGGGGGACAGTCGTCGGACGGCTTCGGGGCGGGCTGCGCCACGTTGCCGCAGGAGTTGCCGAAGGCCGGGTTGGCGACGCCGGCTACGTTCACCGAGTTGCCGCAGGCGTTGACCGGGACGTGCACCGGGGCCTGGACGCTGTTGCCGGAGATCACCCCGGGCGAGTTGGCCGCGACACCACTGGCGGAGGCGCCCGAGGCGGAGGGGCCCCGGCCGGCGCCGGTGCTGGAGCTGTCGCCACCACCGGACTGACCGGTCTGGGCGGGCTGCTGTGCCGCGTGGCGGCCGGTGCTGACGTTGGCGCAGTGGTTGCCGAACGACGGGTTCAGCGCGCCGATCACGTCGACGGTGTTGCCGCAGGCGTTGATCGGCACCTCGACCGGCACCTGCACCGAGTTCCCCGAGGCGACGCCCGGCGAGCCTGCCGCAGCTCCCTGCGCCTCGGCGCCCGCGTAGGCGTAGCCGGCTGTCGAGGCCAGCACGCTGCCGGTGGCCACGGCGGTGAGGATCCCCTTCTTGGCTACATTCCTCATGTTTTCCCCTGACGTATCGAGACGGCGTGGCGACCTTGACGTGCACCTTATAAAAGTCGGAATTTCCGTACATTCGGAAATCACGCAAGGTCTTCAACTGCACAGGAGTTAACGAGAGGCCAACGCCGAAGTTGGGCCAAACAAACCGGCTTCACCCGAACGAGCGATCACAGCCCCAATCCATTACCAAGCCGCCCGGCAGGGCGCGCGTCGGGCAGCCGCCGGACACCCGAAGGCCCCCGGTGCGGCGCGTCCGCCGCCCGGGGGCCGGAGTGAGTCGGCTCAACGGGCCTCAGCGGCCCGGAGGTTGACTCAGAAGTTGGCGCAGTGGTTGCCGAACGCCGGGTTCAGCACACCGATCACACTGACGGTGTTGCCACACAGGTTCACCGGAACGTGGACCGGAATCTGGACCTGGTTGCCCGCGACGACGCCCGGGGAGCCCGCGGCCACACCCTCGGCACCGGCGCCGCCGTGAGCGGACGCCATACCGGCGGCGGCGAGCACCAGGCCACCGGTGGCGGCGGCGACAGCGGCGATCTTCTTGACCTTCATCATTCCTCCTGTACGGACAACGCAACCCGTTCGGCGGGCTACACAGGAATGAACGACGCTGCGGCAAACGGGGTACGGAACGGATTTGCCATTCACTCGCAACGGTGAGGCTTCGCACAGACAAGCGGCGAGGAATTGCATGGGAGAATCGTTTCTGTTGATCTCCCTCAACCCATCCCACAATCATGCGCTCGGACAATGCGGTCGGCCCGCCCCCGGCACCCCGGGAGCGGGCCGACCCAGTCGCCTGATCAGCAGGCGTCGATGAAGCGGTCCAGCACCCGGACGCCGAACTTCAGCCCGTCCACCGGCACCCGCTCGTCCACGCCGTGGAACATCCCGGCGAAGTCCAGCTCCGGCGGCAGCTGCAGCGGCGCGAAGCCGAAGCAGCGGATGCCGAGGTCCTGGAAGGACTTGGCGTCCGTACCGCCCGACAGGCAGTACGGCACCGCGCGGGCGATCGGGTCCTCCGCGCGCAGGGCGGTCTGCATCGCCTCGACCAGCGCGCCGTCGAAGCTGGTCTCGATCGCCCGGTCCGTGTGCAGGCTCTCCCGCTTCACGCGCGGACCGAGCACGCTGTCCAGCTCGGCCAGGAACTCCTCCTCGTAGCCGGGCAGGAAGCGCCCGTCCACGTGCGCGGTGGCCTGACCGGGGATCACGTTCACCTTGTAGCCGGCACCGAGCATGGTCGGCTGGGCGGTGTTGCGCAGCGTGGTGCCGATCATCTTGGCGATGCCGCCGAGGACGCGCAGCGTCTCGTCCATGTTCTCCGGGTCCAGCTCGACCCCGAGGGCGTCGGACAGCTCGTTCAGGAAGGCCCGGACGGTCTTGGTGATCCGCAGCGGGAACTTGTGCCGGCCGAGCCTGGCGACCGCCTCGCACAGCTCGGTGATCGCGTTGTCGTCGTTCTCCATCGAGCCGTGCCCGGCCCGGCCCTCGACCGTCAGGCGCATCCAGTGCATGCCCTTCTCGGCCGTCTCCACCAGGTACAGCCGCACCTGGTCGTTGACCGTGAAGGAGAAGCCGCCGACCTCGCCGATGCCCTCGGTCACGCCCTCGAACAGCTCCGGGTGCTTGTCCACCAGGAAGCGTGCTCCGTAGGTGCCGCCCGCCTCCTCGTCGGCGAGGAAGGCCAGCACGATGTCGCGCGGGGGCTTGCGACCGGTGCGCAGCCGGTCGCGGATGACCGCGAGGGTCATCGCGTCCATGTCCTTCATGTCGACCGCGCCGCGGCCCCAGACGCAGCCGTCCGCGATCTCGCCGCCGAAGGGGTCGTACGTCCAGTCCGCGGCGTTGGCCGGCACCACGTCGGTGTGGCCGTGGATCAGCAGGCCGGGACGGGACCGGTCCTCGCCCTCGATCCGGACCACGGTCGAGGCCCGCCCCTTGGCCGACTCGAAGATCTGCGGCTCGATCCCGAACTCGGCGAGCTGCTCGGCCACGTACTCGGCCGCCTTGCGCTCGCCCGGCCCGGACCCGTCCCCGTAGTTGCTGGTGTCGATCCGGATCAGGTCGCGACAGATCTCGGCGACCTCCGACTCAGCCGTCACCTTCGGCGCCGCCGACTCGCTCCGCTCGCTCACGGTCACTCCTCGTCTTGGGCCCGCACCGACGCACCAGCGCGCCACCCCCAGGACCTGCACCCGGGCCGTACGAGCACGTCCGCCCATCCTCTCCCAGCCCTCGATCCCGATCCACCCCCCACAGGGCCCCGAAACCCCCTGGTCACGCCACCGCCACACACCGCCCCTTGCCCCCGCCACCAGCCCCGCTCCCCCGCTCGGAGCCGTTTTGGGAGCCCAAGCCGATCTTTGCTACAGTTACATCTGTCAGCGCGACGGACGAGAGATCGGAAGCCGCGAGGACGACACCCGGTCCGGGTGGCGGAATGGCAGACGCGCTAGCTTGAGGTGCTAGTGCCCTTTATCGGGCGTGGGGGTTCAAGTCCCCCCTCGGACACAGTTCAAATCCCCACGGGAACTCGAAAGAGTCCCGTGGGGATTTGTCGTTTCGAGCGCTCGGTGAGCCTCCAACAGGCCCCCCCGCGCGCCACCGCCGCGCGAAGGCGTAGACGCGGTCCCACGCGGGGAAGTCGGCTGGCATCGCCCGCCACTTGATCCCGTTGTCCACCAGGCATCGGACAGCGTCCAGCATCTGCTGGTGGCAGTAGCCCTCCGGCTGCCCGCCCCGTCCCTCCAGCCACGACGGGACGGGCAGCGCGTCCCGCACGATGGCCCACTCCGCGTCCGTCATGTCCGAGCCGCAAAGGCGCACACGCTCCGGACGGTCGCCCGCATTCCCGAACCGGTGAGCGAAACAATCACACGACCAGGCGACCGAGTTGGACTCCACCGGCATGACAGCGAAAATCTGCGACACAAGGGCCTCCTGGTGCTCGGGCCTCGACAACCACGAGCTGAACAGGAGGCCCTGCCTTCATGCACTCACCAGCCGGAGATCACCTGACCGAGCCACCTCATTCGAACCGACGTCCACCATGATCGGTACGACAACGGCCTCCGACACCCAATGATGGTCCCATCCCGCCTCAGCCAACCGAACAAAGAACAGTCCGCGGCTCAGTTGCACGATGGCAAATGCCCACAATCCTAGGTGCTTTGACCATCGTGGAGTCCTTGACTTCAGGCACGCAACCAAGCGTCCATGGAGCTGGCCCGAACGACGCGGCTGCGCACTGCGCGGGCCGGGCAGCGCCACTGCCCATCCCCGGCCGGGGACCCCATGTCCGTTCTCTTCGGAGCCTGGAGGCCCCCCATGTCCGACACCTTGAGCAGCATCAACCACTCCGCCGGACGGCCAGTCACCGCGTTGTCCGGCGCCGAGGCCGCCGTCTATTCCGAGCTGTGCGGCCAGGACGGCGCAACCGCGGCTGCACTGGCTCACCCGCTGGACGGTGATCCCCGCCTGGGCGAAGAACGCCTGGGCGCGGGTCCAGAAGGCGGTGGCGGTCTCCTTGCGCTCGCCGGTCAGGATCTCGCTGTAGGCCAGACGGGAGTGGTCGTCGACGGCGTTGTGCAGGTAGCTGTAACCGGCTCCGGAGCGGTTCTTGCGCCCGGCCTGGCGGCCGAGGACGTGGTGGCCGCCGCCGTCGGGGATGTTGCCGAGCTTCTTGATGTCCACGTGCACCAACTCGCCTGGCGCGGAACGTTCGTAGCGTCGTATCGCGCGGCCGGTGGCGCGGTCGAGGTGGGCCAGGCGGGCAAGTCGGTACCGGGTGAGGACCCGGTGGACGGTGGCTGGGTTGAGCCGCAGGAGGTAGGCGATGCGGGCTGGTCCCCAGCGGCGGAGCACGCGGACCTTGATGATGCGCCGCTCGGTCCGGGTGGGCAGCCGTCGCGGACTGCGGTGCGGCCGGCTGGAGAGGTCGCTCATTCCGGCCTCACCGAGTGCGCGGTAGCGGTCCGCCCAGCGCTTGGCGGTGGTCGGCGAGACCTGGAAGCGCTCAGCCGCTCGCCGAAGGGGCCAGCCGTCCTCGACCACGCAGCGGGCCATGCGCAGGCGTCCGGTCTCGGTCAGCGGTGCGTTACGGTGTGGCATGAGGGCCTTTCTGGGTGCCGGGTAGATGTCGCAATCCACACCGAGCCAGAAGGCCCTCACTCATTTCAAGATCACTCAGCCGTGAGTCCTGTCACCAACCTCCGTGGTCAGTACACCTAGCGTTGAAGTATGAGCGCCGACCCGGTCAGGTTGTTCCTCTGCGGCGACGTGATGCTCGGCCGCGGGGTCGACCAGATCCTGCCGCACCCCGGCGATCCGACGCTGCGCGAGCCGTACGTCCTGGATGCGCGGACCTACGTCGAGCTGGCGGAGTCGGTGAACGGCCCGATTCCTCGTCCGGTCGACTTCGCTTGGCCTTGGGGGGAGGCGCTGGAGCTGCTCGACCAGGCCGCGCCCGAGGTACGGGTGCTGAATCTGGAAACGAGCATCACTCGCAGCGACGACTTCGCGACGGGGAAGGACGCGCACTACCGCATGCACCCGGCCAACCTCCCCTGTCTGGCCGCCGCCCGGCCCGACGTCTGCGTGCTGGCCAACAACCACGTGATGGACTTCGGACTCCTCGGGCTCGCGGAGACGCTCGACACCTTGGCGAGTGCGGACCTGACGGCAGTGGGAGCGGGATGGGACGCGGGCGCGGCACGAAAACCCGCGATCGTCACGGTCGACGGCGGCCGGCGGGTTCTGGTCTTCGCGTTCGGCACCGCCTCCAGCGGGATCCCGTGGAAGTGGGCCGCGGCCGAGGACCGTCCCGGCGTCGACTTCGTGTCCGAGGCTTCGGACGTCGACGCGGCCGATGTCGTCGATCGAGTCCGGCAGGTGAGGCGACCGGGCGACGTCGTCGTTGCCTCCATCCACTGGGGGTCCAACTGGGGCTACCAGGTCTCCCGGGATCAGACCCTCTTCGCGCATGCCCTGATCGACGGCGGTGTCGATGTCGTGTACGGGCACTCCTCGCACCATCCCCGCCCCATCGAGGTCTACCGGGGAAAGCTCGTCCTCTACGGCTGCGGCGACTTCATCGACGACTACGAGGGCATCACCGGCCACGAGCACTACCGGGACGACCTGCGGCTGCTGTACTTCGTCTCGGTGGAGCCGAGCACCGGAAGACTGGTCGATGCCCGCATGGCGCCCGTACAGGCCCGGCAGATGCGGCTTGAGCACGCCTGTGCCGAGGACGTGCAGGGGCTACGGGAGGTCCTCGAAAGGGTCAGCCGCGGATTCGGCGTGCGAATCGATCTCGGTCCGGACGGCATGCTCACTCTTCGGGGCGGGTGAGGGATGCGGGCGTGACCGGGACCGTGGCAGGTGTGGCATTCCGGTCGGCGGCTGTCGATCCCGCTGCTCGGTCACATGCGACCGCCCGGGTCCACTATTCTCACGGGGACAAGCCGGTTCGGACCCGCTGGAAAGCAGCAATCGCATCGTGGCAGTCGTGCACCAACCTGTCGGGACACCCGGGCGCGATGCGCCCGGCGATGCTTCGATCCCGCTGACCTCGGCCGAGCTCTCCGCGCTCGGCACCTGCGCCGCCGTCTTCCTGCCTGCCGATCCGCCCCGGCTCGGCCAGGTGGCCTTCTGGCGCCCCGACGGGTCCGCCCCACCCGTCCGCCAGGACGGCATCACCCCGCTCGTCGTCGTCCGCCCGCACGGTTCTTCTGCGCGCCGTCGCACCGTGCCGGCCACCGTGCTGAGCGTTGCTCAGGCGCTGCCCGTCCTCACCCGGGCCCGGACCGGTGCCGGGGCCGACGAGGCCGCCGCCTTCTGGGGAGCGGCCGGCCTGCTCGCCCTTCAACTGGTCGCACGGGGAAGGTTGTTGCCCGGCGTCAGCCCGGGTGGCCTGGACGCCTGGCGGGTCGGCCCGCTGGATCAGGAAGACTTCCGGCGGATCCGTGAACTCGCCGCCGCGATGCCACCGGAAGCCCGCGCTGTGCCGCTCCCGGACCGTACGCCCCTGCAACTGCCCGAAGCCGAGCCGCTCCTGCGTGCCTTCCTGGACGCGGTCGCCGACGGGCTGCCCCGCACCCCCGCCGCCCATCTCGCGGCCGGCGGCCCGGTGTGGGCCTCCCCCGCCCCGCAGCAGGCGAGCGCGCAGCGCGGGTGGGCTGCCGAGATCGCCGCCGGGCTGGACGCCGGGGTGCGGGTGTCACTCCGTCTGGAGCTGCCCGGGATGGCCGCCGTCAGCCCGGAGGAACCCGACGATTTCCAGGACTGGGACGACTGGTACGGCAGTTGGGAGGATGATGGCGCGGACCAGCCCTTCCGCGCCGTCGTCCAGCTGCACAGCCTCGGTGATGCCACCCTGGTCACCGATGCCGCCGACCTGTGGGCGGGCCGCACGGCCGCCGCGGACGCCTTCGGCCCCCGCACCAAGGTCGACACGCTGCTGACGCTGCGCCGCGCCGCCCGGGTGTGGCCGCCGCTGGGGCGGCTGCTGACGGCAGCCGCCCCGGCCGAGCTGGAGCTGTCCGACGAGGAGGTCCAGGAACTTCTCGGCGACGCCGCGGTGCGCCTCGCGGCAGCCGGGATCCAGCTCCACTGGCCCAAGGAGCTGGCCCGCGAGCTCACCGCACGTGCGGTTGTCGAGCCGCCGGAGCGGCCCGGATCCGACCTGCCGTCCCTGCTCTCCGCCGAGAAGCTGCTCGCCTTCCGTTGGCAACTCACCGTCGGCGGCCGGGAGCTGACCGGAGCCGAGCTGGACCGTCTCGCCGAGGCGCAGCGTCCGATGGTCCGGCTGCGCGACCAGTGGGTTCTGCTCGACCCCGAGGCGGTGCGGCGTGCCCGCGAGCGCGAGGAGCGACGCCTCACCCCGCTGGAGGCCCTCTCCGCCGCCCTCACCGGCACTGCCGAGGTCGGCGGGGAACGGGTCGAGGTCCGCTCTTCGGGGTGGCTCGCCGAGCTGCGCGAGCGCCTCACCGACCCCGAGGCCACTGCCCGCCGCGAACCGATCCCCCAGCCCGCCGCTCTGCGGGCCACCCTCCGCGACTACCAACTGCGCGGCCTGGGCTGGCTGCACCGGATGACCTCGCTCGGACTCGGTGGCTGTCTCGCCGACGACATGGGCCTCGGCAAGACCATCACCCTGATCGCCCTGCACCTGCACCGCCAGGCCGATCCCGCCACCGCCGGCCCCACCCTGGTCGTCTGCCCCACGTCCCTGCTCGGCAACTGGCAGCGCGAGATCGAGCGGTTCGCCCCCGGCACCGCCGTACGCCGCTTCCACGGCACCGCCCGCGAGCTGACCGGCCTGGCCGCCGGCGAGTTCGTGCTCACCACGTACGGCACCATGCGCAGGGACACCGCCCGGCTGGACGCGGCCGGGCCGTGGGGACTGGTGGTCGCCGACGAGGCCCAGCACGTCAAGAACCCGTTCTCCGCCACCGCCAAGGCGCTGCGCACCCTCACCTCCAAGGCTCGGGTCGCCCTCACCGGCACGCCCGTCGAGAACAACCTCTCCGAGCTGTGGGCGCTGCTCGACTGGACCACCCCGGGACTGCTCGGCCCGCTCAAGGCCTTCCGGGACCGCTACGCCCGGGGTGTGGAACGCGGCGACGATCCCGGGGCCGCCGAACGCCTCGCCGCCCTCGTCCGTCCCTTCCTGCTGCGCCGCAGGAAGTCGGACCCGGGTATCGCCCCGGAGCTGCCGCCCAAGACCGAGACCGACCGCGTCGTCGCCCTGACGAAGGAGCAGACCGCGCTCTACGAGGCCGTGGTGCGTGAGACCCTGACCGAGATCCGCGACAGCACGGGCATCACGCGGCGCGGACTGGTCGTCAAGCTGCTCACCGGGCTCAAGCAGATCTGCAACCACCCGGCGCAGTACCTGAAGGAGGACGGCCCCGCCCGGGCCGTCGAACGCTCGGGCAAGCTCGAACTTCTGGACGAGCTCCTCGACACCATCCTCGCCGAGGACAACGCCGTGCTGGTGTTCACCCAGTACGTCGCCATGGCCCGGATCATCGAAGGCCACCTCGCGCAGCGCGGCGTCCCGGCGCTGTTCCTGCACGGCGGCACCCCGGTCAAGCGGCGCGAGGAGATGGTGCGGCGCTTCCAGGACGGTGAAGTCCCGGTCCTCCTGCTGTCGTTGAAGGCCGCCGGTACCGGCCTCAACCTCACCCGGGCCGCCCATGTCATCCACTACGACCGCTGGTGGAACCCGGCCGTCGAGGACCAGGCGACCGACCGCGCCTACCGGATCGGCCAGACCCAGCCGGTCCAGGTCCATCGTCTGATCGCGGAGGGCACCGTGGAGGACCGCATCGCCGAGCTGCTGAAACGCAAGAAGGATCTCGCCGAGGCCGTCCTGGGCGGCGGGGAGGCCGCGTTGACCGAACTGACGGATGCCGAGCTGGCCGAACTGGTGGAACTGCGGACGGCCGGCGGGCGCGTGCCCGCTGCCCGCCGGCCTCGCAAGGCGGTCCGCTCATGAGCGCCCGCCGCACCGCTCGCAAGGCCGACACCGCGCGCAGCCGGACGTTCCCCCCGCTGCCGCCCGCCCGGGGCCGCCGTTCGTTCGCCGAGTCCTGGTGGGGCAACGCCTGGGTCGAGGCGTTGGAGGGCAGGCAGCGCTCCGCCACCGGGCGCCTCGCCCGCGGCCGTACCTACGCCCGGGCGGGGAACGTCGGCGAGATCACCGTGACCCCCGGCCGGGTCGCCGCCCGGGTCCAGGGCAGCCGCAGTACGCCCTACCGCACCTCGATGGAGATCCCGGTGCTCGGCGAGCGCGACTGGGAGCTGCTGCTGGACGCCGCCGCCGGGCAGGCCGGGCACATCGCGGCCCTGCTGGACCGGGACATGCCCGCCGAACTGGTGGAGGACGCCGCTCGCGCGGGGGTGCGGCTGCTTCCGCGGCAGGGCGAGCTCACCCCGTCCTGCTCCTGCCCCGACTGGGGCGACCCCTGCAAGCACGCGGCTGCCGTCTACTACCAGGTCGCCCGGCTGCTCGACGAGGACCCGTTCGTCCTCCTGCTGCTCCGAGGCCGTGGCGAGCAGGAGCTCATGGACGAGCTCCAGCGACGCAACGCCGCCCAGGCAGCCCTGGAGTCCACGAGCTCCCATGACGTACCGTCGGCAGCCGGATCGGTGCCCGCCAAGGATGTGTTCGCCACCGCCAGGGCCGGGCTGCCGCCATTGCCCGGCCCACCTCCCGAGATCGCCCGCCCGGGGCCCACCGCTGTGCTCACCGGTTCGAGTGCCCCTGACACCGGGATCGACCCCGCGGCGCTGGAGTTCCTCGCCGCCGATGCCGCCGCCCGCGCCGTACGACTGCTCGCCGAGGCGCTCACCCCCGCCCGCCCCGACACGGCACCCGCAGACCCACTGCACGTCGACCAGGACGTCATCCGCCTCGCGGCAGCCGAAGCGCCGCCCACCGTCGTCACGCGCCTCGCGGACGCCGCCGGACTGGGCACCACGGACCTGGCCCGCTCCGTACGCGCCTGGCAGTTCGGCGGCCCCGAGGGACTACGCGTCCTGAACGAGCCCTGGGACCCGGAGCCGTACGAACTCGCCGCCGCCCGTGACGCGGTCAGGCACGCCTGGGAGGGCGAACGCGCCCCCGCCCTGCGGGCCACCCGCAACCGCCTCACCGCCACCGGGGGCTCGGCACAGCTGCGCCTGGGCACCGACCGGCGCTGGTACCCCTACCGCAAGGAATCCGGCACCTGGTGGCCCGCCGGCCCCGCGGACCGCGACCCGGCAGCGGCCCTCGCCGCCGCCCTGGGCACGGAAACGTCCTGAATCCGCCGCTTTGTCGACAGCATGGTGGCGGGCGCCAGGTCCGTCACGCATGCGATAGCCCCGCTGTCCGGTGCCGATGCCTACAGAATTCCGTCACCCGACAGTGCGACGCTCCCCAGCCAGAGGCCGTCTCGCGCGCGGGTCATGGCGACAAAGAGCTGGCTCCGGGCGAGTTCCGCGTGCTCCGTCGCTACTTCTCCCCCATCGTCCGCGCTGTGGAGCGCCTGGTCGTGGCGTGGCAAGTAGACGTGCTTGAACTCCAAGCCCTTGGCCCTGCGGTAGGTCCCGATCTTCACAGCCGCGACCGGGTGGCCCTCGTACTGCTCAAGCGAGACGACGGGCACTCCCGATTCAGTGAGAAGCCGCTGGTAGTGCTGGAGCTGCTGCCAGTTCGAACAGAGAACGGCGACATCACCCCAGCTTCCGCGCGAGTCGGCGTGTCTCTCCGGCGCGCCCGGGGCCGGCTCGCCAAGGTCTCGGTGCAGCGCCGCCAGCAGTGCTGCGTCGTGCTCGTCGAGGGTCCGGGCCTCCGTGCGGATGACCTGGCCTGCTCGGTACGACTGTTCGACATCGCGCTTCCCTGGTGTGCGCTCTCCGTCGAGATCCTCGAACTCGTCGCCCTGGACGACGGCCAGAGCAGCGTCCAAGATCTCCTTCGCGTTGCGGTAGTTGGTGCGCAACACCTGCCCTCGGTCGCCGCGAATGTCGATGCCCGCATCGCTGAGACGAAATCCCCCGGGGTAGACCGCTTGCTGACCGTCGCCGATCAGCAGGAGGCCGTTGGGGACATCGCCGGCGAGGGACCGGAGGACACGCAAGCCGGTGAGGGACAGGTCCTGGATCTCGTCGGTGATCACAGCGGTGTACGGGGGCGGGGCGGTCGTCGTGCGCAGTTGCTCGGCAGCCAGCGTGAGAACGTCGTTGAAGTCGTGGATCCCGGACGCGGAGTGCATGGAACTCCCATTGGAGGTAGGCGCCGATCGGCTCCTCCACCACACGCACTCGACGCGCCGAGAAACCGTGCTCGGCGATTTTCCGGTGGTAGCCCTCCATGTCCCGGCGGCCAGCCTCAAGAATTCTCAGGGAATTTTCCCAGTCGCCGGCGGCGAAACTCTCCCAGCTGTCGTAGCCCGGCGCGTCATGTCCGCCTCACCGACCTCGACACCCACGCTGTACGGCTGCGGCTGCTTACCTGACTCTCTCCACGAGCCGGGCCTCACCTGGGCCCGTCAAGGGCCAAGACACCGGTGATCGCTGGGCTAATGGTCTGCGTCCCCCCTCGGACACCAGTCGAAGGGCCCCTGTTCATCAGGGGCCCTTCGCTTTGCATCAGGAGCGGGCCCTCGCCGGGAGGCGGGGGCCCGCTTTGTCGGTATCGGTGGACTCGCGGAGCACGGGTTCGCTGTTGAGGCGGTGGGTCGATCGGCCCGCCGCGATCCGGGCGGCTCCGCCCCGCGTCCCCTCGCAACCGGCGCCACGCCCGACCCGGCCAGGCCCGGCCCGGCCCGGCCGCACGATCCGTCAGAATCGCCACGGCGGCCGACAGGAAGGCGAGTGGACCCCGGGCGCGGGCGTCGGTCGGCGAGGGGTGAGTTGCGGCCGGTTCAGACCCGGTGGGTGTCGCCCAGGGCGCTCTCGATGCCCTGGACCATCCGCCACAGCGGGGCGCGGCGGCTGGCGACCAGGACCACCACGTCGTCGGCCGCGTCCTCGCCGTCCGGGGCGGAGTCGGCCGGTCGGTCGTTCCAGGTGCTGGTGACGAAGGCCATCGCCGCGTCCACCTCGGCCACCCAGTCGCTCTCGCCGCCCGAGCGCAGCCAGGTGCGCAGGGCGTGGTTGTGCGCGGCGACCACGGCGGCGGCGATCACGTCGGCGCGCAGCGGACCGTCCGGGCGGTCGGCGAAGCGGCCGCGCAGGTAGGCGGCGAGGGTGTGCTCGTAGCGCCAGACCACCGAGAGCTCATACGCCCGCAGGCCGGGCACCTTGCGGGTGAGGCGGTAGCGCTGGACGGAGAAGGAGGGCTGCTCGGCGTACATCCGCAGGACCAGCCGGGCGGCGGCGCAGGCGTGCTTGACCGGGTCCTCCTCGCCGGTACCGGAGTCGAGGAACTCCGTCATCTCGGCGAGGCTGCGCTCGTGGTCGGGGAAGACCACGTCCTCCTTGGCCGGGAAGTAGCGGAAGAAGGAGCGCCGGCCGACGCCCGCGAGCGAGACGATGTCGTCGATCGTCGTCTGCTCGAAGCCGCGGTCCAGGAAGAGCTCGAAGGCCGCGGCCACCAGCGCATCGCGCATCGCCGGCTTCGAGGGCCCGTCATTCATCGGCAGGTCCTGCTCTTCCTTCTCACTCATTCTCCGGAACTTAGCATCGGTGCGACGTGTCGGCCCCGACGGCCGGGCGGCTGATCCGTCCGGCCGTCGGGGCATGTCAGAGCGCCGTTACGGGAGGTTGCGGGCCATCACGATGCGCTGGACCTGGTTGGTGCCCTCGTAGATCTGGGTGATCTTCGCGTCACGCATCATCCGCTCCACCGGGTAGTCCCGGGTGTAGCCGTAACCACCCAGCAGCTGCACCGCGTCCGTGGTCACCTCCATCGCCACGTCCGACGCGAAGCACTTCGCCGCCGCACCGAAGAACGTCAGATCCGCGTC